>CAYNDW010000227.1:0-9089 GCA_964395375.1 uncultured Cytophagia bacterium | reverse complement strand
CGGTTATGTGCATCGCTTCGGCAACGTCAATGCGCTCGGCCTCAGTTTGACCGCACTGCACACTGACGATCTCGAAGAGACCACGGAGTTTCAACCGCTCGGCACGGGCAATTACGTTCCGTTCGGCGATATTGCTATCGGCGTTTCATTCGCGCGGCAAATGACCGATCGCTTCAGCTTCGGCGTGACGCTCAAATACATGGACGAGACGCTCGCGGAGTTGCACGCGCGCAACGTGTTCGTCGATTTCGGCACGTACTATCGCACCGGCTTCGGCAACTCGCGTTTCGCCGTTGCCGTCACGAACTTCGGCACGAACATCGCACCGAGCGGCGTGGTGACTTTTCGCGACGGCACGAGCACGAATCGTTTTCAAGATTTTTCCCCGCCCACCATTTTTCGCGTCGGCTTCGCGACGGAAGTGCTGGACAACGAAGCGCACAAGATGACGACTTCCCTGCAACTCAATCACCCGAATGATAATGCCGAGAACGTGAGCGCGGGACTCGAATACTGGTGGCGCAAAACGCTCGCGCTGCGCTCCGGCTATCGCCTCAATGCCGACGAGCAATCCTTCACCTTCGGCGGCGGCGTCGCGATTCCGCTCGCGCGCTTTCATCTCAATTTGGATTTTGCTTATTCGGATTTTGGGAGGCTTGGGAATGCGACGAGGATTGCAGCGCATTTTAGATTGTAAAGCTTTAGCCCAATACGAAATAAAAAATGTCCAACGGATAAAAGCTGCCAACGGATTTTGCATTGCTGGCAGTTGGCCGCCTTCATCAGTTGGTGATAAAAAAGCCTTTGATTATCTGAATATGATTCTCTAATCCCTTCAACCACGGAGTCCCTATGCGTCGCTGTTCGATTCTAATATTGGTATTGCTGTGCATAGTGCTAATCGCGCCCTCGTTCAGCCAAAACGTGGCCATTTCCAAAATGGCTTTAATGACTTTCACCGGCAGCACTGAAGTCAAAGCCGCGCCTGCACAAGTTTGGGCCGCGCTCACGGAGATTGATAAAATGAAGGCATGGTATCCCGGCTGGAAAAATGTCGCAGCCATGACGAAGCCGCTGACTGCCGTCGGGCAGATGCTCGACTACAATGATGAATGGAACAACGCCGGCAAAACCGTCGTGATTTATCTCGCCAAGAACCAAGAACTGCGTCTCGCGCACGTGCCCAACGACGGCAGTTATGTTTGCCAACTCAAATTCAAACTCGAGCCCAAAGGCGCGAGCACACTCGTAACCGCGGTCGATCAATACAGCGACGCGCTCGACGTACCCACGGATAAAGACACGGCGCTCATTGCGAAAAACGGGATGATGAAATATTTAGCTGCGCTCAAAGCCGTTGCTGAGAAAGCCGCGAGCGCGAAGTAAATGGCAAAATGTGTTGACGACAAAATCATGAAGGTTGATATGGCTTCCATTTTTTCTTGCGAAACTTCCCGTGCAATTCCCCCCTTGAGGGGGGCAGGGGGGTGTCACCGCAAAACCGTACGCAATCAAGAACACACCCCTCAAGGGGGGAATATCTTTCGCGCGTTATTTTATAAACGCGCATCGCTTCTTCTTCTCATTGCATTTTTGACAAGCTGCGGCGTAGAAAAATTTCCTCTCCCGCAAGAGCAGAACACGAATCAAGGCAACACCGCAGTGAGCGACACGACCTATCTGCAACTGCGCCCCGTGTGGAATGCCGCGACCGGCTATGACTTGAAAGCGCCGCACGACATTCTCGTCGGCAGAGAGCCGCTCATCTACCTCGCCGATACGGACAACCATCGCATCCTCATGCTCGACCTCGCCGGCAACATTCTCGGCAGTTCGCAACGCCTCGAACATCCCGTTGCTCTCACGCAAGACTCCAAACTCAATCTGCTCGTCGTCACGGACAGCAACAAAATTTATCGCCTCAATCTCGTCGCCGCGCAACATCGCATTGCAAACGCCGCGGTGGAAACCGTCTTTCATGAAATCGACAACCCCGATCGGAGCTACACCGGCATCGCCGCAGTGCTGGCAACGGTGCAAAATGAAGCCGCAATCTTCTATTTCGTCACCGCCACCGGCAATGATAAAAAAGACAATCAAGTTTTAATCTTCCCGGAAAATTTCAACGTGCGCATCCCCGACGCCGTGAGTTTGGAGCCCAACGGTTTGGGCATTCTCTCCGCCGCCACTCCGAGCGGCGTTACCGCGTTGCGCGATTTCTCCGGCGATTTTATTTTTTGCATGACCGGCGACAATTCCTTCAAAGTGCAGTGGGTCACTGCCGGCCAGTTCGGTTTTGTTCCCCGCCTCAATCCTTCCCAAGGCAACTTCGACATTTTCGCGCAAGACAAATTCGCCGCGCCCGAAGACGTGGCCGTTGACGCCGAAGGAAATATTTTTGTCGTCGATGCCGCGCGGCATGCGCTGTTCAAATTTTCCGCCGCCGGCGAAGAGCAGCAATCCTTCGGCAGCCTCGGCGCCGGCGAAAAACAATTCAACGCGCCCAAAGGCGTCGCCTTTTTCAATCGCACGCTGTACGTCGCCGACACCGGCAATGATCGCATCGTGCGCTTTCGATTATCCACGGATGTGAATTAATCCCACCCTCTTCTTTTGCTGTCATTCCAACGGAAGCTTTTTAAGCGCTGGGCAGTATCGCCGGCGAGTAAAAAGATTCCTTCTGAATGACCGCTCGTGGAGAGGATTACCGCTTTTGAAAGTCGAAACTCATTAGGCCCACACTCCGCGCCTTGCACATGCCTCGGTTTTTTTTGTTGGGCCTGTGCATCAGCAAGGTGTCCTCTTCGCTTGTTCCTCTGACCGGCTCTCTTCGAGCGAGGTGACTCAAAGCCTAGCTAGGTCTCGCGCCCTCGAAGTGATATTTTCAAGCGGGCGGCGCTGCAAAGGAATACGCCTCACGCTCACGGACCTCACACAAGGAAACCTCATGAAAACCTCTCTTCTCCGCGCACGTCTCTTCGTCGCGGTTTTCTCCCTCTTCATTTCTCTCAACGCCACCGCCCAAACTTACCACGCCTACTTCGGCGACATGCACTCCCACTCCACGCTTTCGCACGACGCCAAAACCGGCGCGAAACCGCCCGCGCAAGCCTATGCCTATGCGAAGCACGTGGCGAAGACGGATTTCATGGCGCTCAGCGATCACACCAACGGCTTGCCGCAAACGAATTACGAAATCATTCGCGCCGCGGCCGCGGCATATGACCGTCCCGAAAGTCTCTTCGTCGCCATCGCCGGGCAAGAGTTGGGCAGTCTCGGCGCCACCGGCTATGGCCACATGAACATCTTCGAAGCGCCCACCATTGCGGGCAACGGCTTGGACAATGACGCGGTTCGCTACAACCTGCCCATGGCGTATCAATTCGTCGCGAGCAGCAACGTCTCCGCGCAATTCAATCATCCCACCACGGAGAACGGCAATTCGAACTTCCTCAACTTCGATTACTTCCAAGCCGCGGACGTGAGCATGAGCAGCATCGAAGTCATCAACGGCACGCGCTCCACGAATTACGAGCGCTACTATCTGCTCGCGCTGCAAAAAGGCTGGCACCTCGGTGCGCTCGGCGATCAAGATAATCACGGCCCGAACTACGGCGACCTGCGTTCGAGCGACGGCGACATTTACCTCACCGGCGCGCTCGCGGAAGAATTGACCAAACCGAAAATTCTTGAAGCCATTCGCAGCCATCGCACCTACGCGTTCGAAACCAATCCCGCCAATGATCGCATGTACCTCGACAGCTTCAAAGCCGACGGCCATTGGATGGGAGAAATTTTTGACGACACCGATACGCACGTCACATTGGAAATTGCCGCGCATGCCGCGCCCGCAACCAACACGCGTTTTCGCCAAGCCCAGCTTTATCGCAACGGCTACTTGCTCGCGTGGAAAAATTTGAGCGATGCGGCTTTCACGTGGACGTTCGAAGATGGCGCTTCGACCGGCTCGCATTATTATCACGTGAAGCTCGTGCAAGAAGACGGCGATCTGTTGTGGACGAGTCCGATTTGGGTGAATAGTCCGGGCGCTGCGCCGGCGTTGCCGCAAGTGCTGACGATTCGCAGCCTGCGCGAAAATTTCAGCGACGGCGTGCCGCAGAGTTTTGGTTGGGCCAATGTGCGTTTGCGCGGCATCGCGACTGCCGGCACGCACTTCGGCGATTCCGGACCGGGCTATATGCAAGACTCCACCGGCGGCATCGGCGTGTTCGGCGGCGACTTCACCAAGAGTGTGGTTGTCGGCCCGCCTTCCTCATTTGAGATGGAAGTTTACGGCGCGGTTTCACTCTTCAATGGCTCGCTCGAAATTCTGCCCTACTCCGTTTCGCGCGTGGGAGTAAAGCCCGCGATCGTGCCGCAAATCGTCACGCTCACGCAGCTTGCGGCCAATGGAGAAATTTGGGAAGGCCGGCTCGTGAAGATTGCCAACGCGCGCATCGCTGCCGGAAGTTATCCTCCGCTCAACGCGAGCGGCAATCTCACCATTGAAGATGGCGGCGGCTCCTTCGCGCTGCGCATTGACGGCGACACCGACATCGACGGCCAGCCCACGCCCGCGCAGCGCATTGATATTGTCGGCATCGTGAATCAATTTGATAGCACGTTGCCTTATACCGAAGGCTATCAACTTTTGCCGCGCCGCTTGGCCGATATTACCACGGCCGCGAATGCTGTAGCCGAGCAAAACGAAACGCCGCGCACGTTTCGTTTGGAGCAGAATTATCCCAATCCCTTTGCGAGCAGCGCATTCACCGCATTGCGCTTCACGTTGCCGAACGCCGCGAATGTGCGTTTGGAAATTTTCAACGTGATCGGCGAACGCGTCGCACTCCTCCACGCCGAACGCTTCACCGCCGGCGCGCACGCGATCGATTGGGACGGCCGCGATCAATTTGGCACTGCGGTGTCGAGCGGCGTTTATTTCTATCGTTTGGAGGCAGAAGAGGTCGGCGTGGGAGGAAAGAGTTGGGCCGCGGTGAGGAAGTTAGTCGTAATGAGATAAGGCAAGGAGCCAAAAGGGAGAAGGAGACAAGGAGCCAAGAGTTTTCGTTCCCAAACTCCGTTTCCATTCACATCCGCGCCGCACACGAACGAACAGAAATCGAGGCAGAGGCTCTTATATAATTGCGCTCCCCCCATAGTGTTGGGAAGCGAGAAAGAAGAAAATGCAGTCAATGGTTTCTAGACGGCTTGAGTTTTTATCAACGCGACAAAACCCTCTTGCGTAAAATGCTCGTCATGGGTAAGGATTTCCGTTATGCCAAGGCTTTTCATATGAGTCATGGAAATGCAATCAACCAAGCTATATTCCTTGTCAAATCTGCCTCGGTAAAGATCCAATCCATTTAAGAAAGTTTCGCGCGATTGCTCCATGACTTCTACTTGATTGCTCACCATAATCGCCTGCACGAATTGAGCGGCTTTCTTTCTCAAAACTTCGCCGCCATGGGAGAGGCCGGTAAGAAACTCGCTCAAAACTTCGTCACAAGTAACCAGCATGGCGGCCTTAACTTGTTTCCGCGCTGCAAGGGCATCGCCATGCCATTGATCTTTGGGATTCGCGATGGCAAGCCAATAGTGCGTGTCTGCAAATACTTTTTTCATTTTGCGGGGATGCCATAAACATAATGATCAAGGTTTTTATTCAAGTCCTTTGGCAGCTTCTCCCATGCTTCGTCAGGCACATCGCCGGCAAGCTCGAACAAAATATCTTCTACCGCTCTTTGATCGCCGGCCGTTCGCGTTCGAGGATTGGGTTTGTGCGCCGCAAGATTCTGTTTGATTGAAGCGAGTTTTGCCATAAGGCTTTCTAGCTCTTCTTCCGTAAGCTCAAACGCAATCTCGTCGTTGAGATGGTGTTTGGTTTTGAACTGAAACGAGACAAGAGGCGGCTGTGCAGTAATTGGGTTTTCTTCCATCGCGACACCCTTCGTGACATGATGATTGACTTGCGGCAAACGCGGATTTGTTGCGCCTGCTTGATACGCGTTTGAAAAGCGTAGGCAATATAGCATGCCCGCGCGCTTTGTTCAAATGGAATTTAGGAAAAACTCTAACGCTGCTTTACGGCGTCCGCTATCCCTAAAAGCACAAAAGAGATGAATCCATGAAAAGCGAAACCTTCTTCAGTCTGCTCGTTGCGCTCTTGCCGGCTTTGGCAGTGGCGCAAACTTTCAACTTCGACCACGATGAAACCGGCAAGCCGCCAAAGGGTTTTTCAACCGCGCTCACCGGCAAAGGAAAAATCGGCAACTGGATTGTGATGAAAGACGAAACCGCGCCGAGCCAGCCGAACGTGCTGGCGCAAACGGACATGGACGCCACGGGCTATCGTTTTCCGCTCTGCGTCTTTGACGGCCTTTCCGCCAAAGACGTCGAGGTCAGCGTGAAATTCAAACCAATGAAAGGCGAAGGCGATCAAGCGGCGGGCATTGTTTGGCGCTATCAAGACAAAGACAACTATTACATCGTGCGCGCGAATGCGCTGGAGAACAACGTCGTGCTCTACAAAGTCGAAAGAGGCAAGCGCACCGATCTCGATCCCAAAGGAGCGGGCCTCTTTGCATATGGCCAAAAGGCTAAAGTGCCGAGCGGCCAATGGAGCACGGTGCGCCTCGTTGCCAAAGGCAAGCTCTTCGAAGTGTATTTGAACGGCGAAAAACTTTTTGAAGTCGAAGACCATACTTTCACGAGCGCCGGCAAAGTGGGACTGTGGACGAAAGCCGACTCGTACACATTGTTTGATGACTTGTCCATTCAGGTTATCAAATGACAAAAGACCCCGCGCGCCCTCCCAGCTTCCGCGAAGCCTTGCGCTTCTGGCTCAAGCTCGGCTTCATCAGTTTCGGCGGACCGACCGGACAGATCGCCATCATGCACACCGAGCTCGTCGAAAAGAAAAAATGGATCAGCGAGACGCGCTTTCTGCATGCGCTGAATTATTGCATGCTGCTCCCCGGCCCGGAAGCGCAACAACTCGCCACGTATGTCGGCTGGTTGCTGCACAAAACCCCCGGCGGCATCGTGGCCGGCGCGTTGTTCGTTCTCCCTTCGATATTTATTTTGTGGGGATTGAGTTTTGTTTATGTCATGTATGGCAAGCTCGCATGGATTGCCGCAATTTTCTATGGCCTCAAACCCGCGGTCATGGCCATCGTCGCGTTCGCCGTCATTCGCATCGGCAAGAAGGCGCTGAAGAATGAGGTCATGTGGGCGCTGGCCTTGCTCGCATTCCTCGCCCTCTTCTTTTTCGAAATTCCTTTTCCACTCATCATTCTCAGCGCCGGTATCATCGGCTTCGCCGGCGGAAAAATTTGGCCGCAAAAATTTTTGGTGACCGCGAATCACGGCGCAAAAAACAGCGGCGCACAATCCGTCCTCAGCGACGAAGACGAATCGCCGCTGCATACGAAGCCTTCGCTCTCTCGTGCGATGAAAGTTTGCGCCATCTGTTTAACCTTATGGTGGACTCCGGTTTTGGTTTTGGGCGGGTGGCAAGGTTGGAACAGCACGCTCTTTCAACAAGGCCTCTTCTTCAGCAAAGCGGCGATGGTGACGTTCGGCGGCGCGTATGCCGTGCTGCCGTATGTCGCGCAGCGCGCGGTCGAAGATTATCATTGGCTCAACGCCGGACAAATGCTCGACGGCCTCGGGCTCGCGGAAACCACGCCCGGCCCGCTCATCATGGTGCTGCAGTTCGTCGGCTTCCTCGGCGCATGGCAGCATCACGGCAATTTGCCGCCGCTTGCTGCTGCAACGCTCGGCGCGTTCATCACCACGTGGACAACTTTCCTGCCCTGCTTCCTATGGATTTTTCTCGGCGGACCGCACATCGAAGCGCTGCGCGGCAACAAGAGTCTCACCTCCGCGCTCTCGGCCATTACCTCCGCAGTCGTCGGCGTCGTGCTCAATCTCGCGATTTGGTTTGGGCTGCATGTCTTGTTTCCGCGCCCAGGCGAAGTGGATTGGTTTGTGGTTGTTGTAAGCGCCGTGGCTTTTGCCGGCATGCTAAAATGGAATTGGAACCTAATTGCGGTCATTGCCGGCAGCGGGCTGCTCGGGTTGATCTATCGCGGTTTTGTTTGATAAGGGAAATTCATTTGAAGGAGCTTGCCATGAAAACGTTCTTCGTTATGTCTTTTGTTTTTCTTTTTTCCATCGCCACGGCTAACGCTCAGACCTCAGCGTGGGCCGAGCTAGAAAAAATATTTGACCGCAAAGGATCCGCACAAGGCGAGGTTTTCAAAATCGCGTTTCCGCGCGCGGATTTGAGAGTGCGAGTCGGCGAAGTAACCATTGCGCCGGCGCTCGCGCTCACTTCATGGATGGCTTTCAAGCAAATGGAAAACGAAGTCATGATTATGGGCGATCTCGTTTTGCTCGACGCGGAGATTGCGCCGGTCATGGCGAAGCTGGTGGCGAGCGGACTCGAAGTTTCCGCGTTGCACAATCATATCGTGAATGAATCACCGAGCGTCATGTACATGCACTTCGGCGGCCACGGCGAGGCCAAAGCACTCGCCGAGAAAATGAAAGCCGTGCTCGCGTTGACCGGAACGCCGACGCTGCCTGCTGCTTCTGCCACTGCCACTGAATTAGATTGGTCGAAAGTTGAAGCAACGCTCGGCTACACCGGCCAACGCAAAGGCCACGTGCTGCAATTCGGCGTTCCGCGCGCGGAGAAAATTACCGAGAACGGCATGGAAGTGCCGCCATTCATGGGCATGGCGACGGCCATCAACTTGCAAATGGTAGGAGAGAAAGCCGCCACCACCGGCGATTTTGTTTTGCTATCCGACGAAGTGAATCCGGTGGTCAAAGCGCTGACGGAAAACGGCATCACCGTCACTGCCCTCCACAATCACATGTTGTTTGAATCGCCGCGCTTATTTTTTATCCACTTTTGGGGATTTGATGCGCCGGAAAAACTTGCCACGGGACTCAAAGCCGCGCTGGACAAAACCAATTCGGTGAAAAACAAATAGCAAAAGCATTTGCCCAATTAAACCGAGAGCATGATCGAAAACTACTACAACCACCTCGCGCCTTATTACAAATACCTCTTCCTC
>CAYNDW010000226.1:0-9115 GCA_964395375.1 uncultured Cytophagia bacterium | reverse complement strand
GAAGCCGGAAATCTTGCAAGAGAGCTTGGTGCGAAATATTCATGACGAAAAAAGATTGACCGAGCTGTTGTCGCCCGCGTGCATCGCAATTCTGCCGCAGCTTCATCAACAAGTGGATCGGCAGATTCGTCTTTTGCAAAGCGATGCGTGGATCGAGGCCGAGCTATCGAATCGCGAAGAGCATTTGCGCATCAAAACCATGCTGCTCAAAAGTGAGATCACGCAGCAGCAATGGCGCGACGTGAATGCCGCGCCTTCGGGCATAAAGCCCGCAACGTGGCGGGAATTTCTCGAGGCCCACAGCCGCGTGGAGTTCAATCACATGCTCAACCCGCGCAATTTGAACAAGAGCATCACGAACGACCGCAATCACATCGGATTTCTCAAAGCGTATCGCGAGCGCGCGCGGCAGGAGTTGGCGCAGCCGCAGCACACGGACTTTCGCGCGGGCGGCGCGAGCAATCGCGAAATCTCGCGCAAGTATGGCAAGCCGTATGATAAGATGTTCATGCGCATGTTGTGCTGGTCTTCTTCGAATCAACAACTCGGTTGGGAAGTTTATATTCCCGGCAGCACCATCAAAGGCGCGTTTCGCCGCCGCGCTTCGCAAGTGCTCAAAACGTTGTGGGGCGAAACCGGCAAGACTTCGGATTGCGTCGACCGCTTGTTTGGCAAGATGGGCCAACGCGGCTTGATTCATTTTGCGGATGCGCATCTCGCCGATCCGAAAACGCCGGAGCATGTGTGGTGTACGATGGACGGCGTGCGCATGGATCCGCGCACTGCGCAGCCTGTGGAAGAAGCGAAGGCGGACTATCTCTATGCCTATGGCAGCGATCTCGTTTTCAACGTGCAGCTTGATCTGCAAGACTTGCACGAAGGCGATGTCGAAGCCATGACCGTGCTCAAACATCTGCTCGCGGATTTTGAAAAGGGCGATATTCCGCTCGGCGGCGAAAAGAGCAACGGCTTTGGCTGGGTGCAAGCGCACGTTGCCGAGATGAATTGGCTGACAACGAACGCGAACGATGTCGGTAAAAAATTGTTCGGCAATCCCACGCTCGCGCCGGAGGGCATTTGGCAAACGTTGCGTCTCGCGGGCGAACAAACTGCGGTTGCGTTTCAAAGTCTCGCGCCGCTGCTGCCTGCGAATAAAACTGCTGCGCCGCAAATCATCAAAACGAATCAAGGCTTCGTTTCGCATCGCGCGTTTGGCGGTTATTGCGGCAAGCTCGAACTGCTCGGCGAAGTGCTCACGCCCATCAGCGTGCAGGAAAGCGGCCAGCCCACGTTCTCCGTCAATCTCGCCGAAGGCCCGGTGAATGGTTGGGATTTCTTTTCGATTGCGCCGCCGGATGCGGACAAACGCGGTCTAAATAAAATTTATGCGCTGCCCGCCAAAAGTTTGCGCGGCGCGATTCGCCACATTTACGGCATTGCCAGCGGCGCGAAACAAGAGTGCACGGATTTGAGCAAGTTGAACGCGAGCGACAGCTTGTTCGGATTCGTGGGCAATGGCCCGAATCAAGCGTTGATGAGCCGCGTCGTGTTCGGCTTTGCGAAGTTCGAAACGCCGGAGTTGGCGTGGTTCAAGTTTCCGTATCCGTATGGCTCGTGGCAATTCGTTGACGGCAAATGGCAGCACGTAACCAAAGGCCGCGCGCTCATGCACCACGTTGACGAGCAATGGCGTCTCTTCCCGCATGCGCCGCTTGCGCCGAATGTCGAGCGCGTGCCGGAGTTCAAACCCGATACCGTGCAAGCGACTTACATGCGCGCGATTCTGCCAGGTGCGCGTTGCCGCTTCACCATGCGCTTCTGGAATCTCGAAGAGCAAGAGTTGAAGCGGTTGATATGGAGCCTCGTGTTGGAACCGAGCCTTGCGCACAAAATGGGCAAAGGCCGCTACGTCGGCTTCGGCAGCTTGCGCTTTGCATTGCAACCCGAAAGCCATTTGATCGACTGGTCGCAACGCTACGCCGGCAAAAGCGAAGCCGAATGGCGCAAACCCATCGCCCTGCAAGATTGGATTGATTCCAAAGTCATCGCGAATTATGAGGAGTTGAGGAAGTTGTTGAATGCGGAGGCGGTGAAGAGCTAGCTTTGTCGAAGTGATCACTTTGAAGAAAAGCAAAAGCATTCACGCAAAGCTGCAGAGTTTTCGCAAAGAAAAGCTTTTGTTCTGTCTCTGCCAATGTTATTGCGTGAATGTCCTTTATGCTTTTCTTTGCGGGTTCTTTGCGTCTCCGCGCCTTTGCGTGAATGCCTTTGCATTTTTTCAACGATTGAACCTGTGAAAGACTTATGCTCACTAAATTCGATTGGCTGCGCCGCAGCCGCACCGGCTCTGAGCTGCTCACTACGCTGAAATACTTCGCGGCCAAGCCGAATTACAATTCAGAAGAGTATGAATTGGGCGCGCCGTTCTCGGCATTGCACGGGCCGTGCGAGCGTTGCCATATTTACGCGAGAGTACCGCGCGGCAACGAGTCCGAGCGCTATTGCAAGTTTTGCAAATTGATCTTGGCCAAAGCGCACAGCTTTGGAAAAACTTCAAAGCATGGCGTGGTGATTTGGGGACTCGTGCAAGAGCTGCCCAAACAATTTCGTCACGGCGAAGGTGTGCTGCACCGTTCCGTGTTGGGAAGTTACGTGCATGATGACAGCCGCTTTCTGCTTATGCTGCGCAAGCGCGATCTCAAAACCTGGCTGCAAGAACTCGTGCTCTATCACGGCGCGGATTTGCTTGGCCTGTTGCAAATCATTCCGAGCATTGGCAAGCGCACGGACACGACGCTGGGCGAGCTGCTGAATTGGATGATGCTGCGCGAGTCCGCGTTGCCGATGGATCGTTTGCGCGTGCAATTCTACGCGCGGCCCATTCACGTCTTCAAGCCGCGACAACGCGAGCGCGAAGGCGTGCTCACGTTCGAAGTCTCCGAGTTTCTCAATCTGCTCGAAATGGCCGAAGTCTTTCGCGCGAATCTTTATCCCGAAGAGCAGCGCCAGCTTTATGATTTGCTCACGCTCGAAGATTTCAAAGAGGAACAATTTTATTGGGGCAGATTCATCGGCCAACTCGCGCAAGAAGCGAAAGACATGCTCGCGATTTGGCGCATTCGGCAATGGCCCAAGGCGCGCGTGGAATTGTTATTTGAATTGACGAACTATGTCGACCTCCCCGATCTCGGTTAATCTGCTGCGTTATCTCATCGTTTGGCGAATCAACAGCCCGTTCGTTTGGCTGCCGAAAAAATTTGCGGCGGAACTTTCGCTCGTGCTCGGCACGATCATCAGCAATCGCCTTGCGACCAACGAAGCCGGTCCGTGGCGCAAAGCCTTGGCGCCGCTACAGGAGTACGATGAGCACACGCGCGCGAATCCCGACAAGAATAGCAAAGCGATTCCCACAAATCCGTGGCCCATCACCGCGACGCTGTTTCCTTATCCGGGTAAAATCACGTATGGCAAAGAAGAGTTGCTGCTGTGGGAACTCAAGCTGCTCGGCGAGAGCGCGGATCACGGACTCTTTCTCGAATTGCTTCTGCCCGCGATGGAAGAAGCGGGCTACACGTCCGATCCACGCTGGAAAAAGAAGAATCGCTTGTGGGGAAATTTCGAAGTGCACAATATCTTCGTCGCACGCGGGCCGCATTGGGAGCCGTTGGCGCGCGAGGGCAAATTGGATTTGCGCTATCGCCCCACACCCGTGCAGTGGCAAGAGGGTTTGACGTTCGCGGCCCAAGGCGCACAAGCATTCGACACGCTCGCATGGCTCACGCCTTTTGCGCACGACGAGCGTGTGACAAATGATAACGGTAGAAAGCGCAACCGGCTCATCGCTCCGAGCGCGCAAAATATTTTGGAGTCACTGTTGTGGCGCGTTGCGGAATTGATACCCGGCCGCCATAACACCGCTTCGCAAGTGATGGCGAGCCTCAACGCCGATCAACTCGCTGCATGGCAAGCCGCACAAACCGAGGCCGCGAGTCTCGTCGTGCGCCATCACGATCTGAAACCGCCGCGGCGTTATGATCTCGGTGAAATGATCGGCACGCAAAAATTTTCTGCTCCCTTCCCTCCTACTCTTCTCCGTTATTTAGAACTCGCCGCGATTTTGCACGTGGGGAAGTTTGCGCATTATGGGTCTGGGGCGTTTCAGGTGGGAACGTAGCTTGTTAAGTTACGTCACTCAGAGATAACGCGCTTTGATGATATTCATATGGTGCAGCTCGTGCCCGGCGATGTGATAGGCCGCGGCGCGCACGCTCATGATTTTTCCATCCGCTCTTCCCTTCCGCAGCAAAGCTTCCTCGTCAAAACTATTGAACAAAGAAATGGTCGCGTTCCGCACCGTCGCGAGCTCGTCTAAAATGTCGTTGAGGTCGCGGGCATTGGCATTGGAGGCGCGCGCAAAATCGTCTTGCTCGAAGCCGGGCAACTCTGTGCTGTCGTTGCGCGCGAAGCGCAGCGCACGATAAGCATAGATGCGCTCGTCGTCGCTGATATGCACGAGCGTTTCTTTGATGGTCCACTTCCCGGCGGCGTAGCGATGCAAATATTTTTCCGGCGGCAAGGAGAGAATGAAATCGCGCGTGCGATGAGGTTATCGCGCAGGTGTTGCAAGACCATGCCGTCGTCGGGGAGCAAGCCGATGTACATGATGGTATAGGGCGCGAATTCGCCGGCTTGCGGTTTCGGAATTTTTCTCATGAGCTTTTTATTTTTTGTTTAGCCGAGGCGGAGCCTGCTAGCCACGTTGCGGCGACTCTTCTTTGACTTCTTGCCGGCGCTAGTGACGCCTTCAGGCGTTGGAGGTCCTAGCTTCAAACGCCTAATGAGTTTTGATTTTCAAAATCGGTAATCCCCATCCCGGGGATGTCATTCGGGAGGAATCCTTTTTAGCTCTGGACACTGGCTCCAGTACTTAAAAAGTTTCCTTCAGAATGACAGCGCGAGAGAAGGTATTGCAGCATTACCGAATCTGATCGTCAAAACTCATAAGGCGTCACGACGAACGTTCATGGTTAGCGCAGCAACACGAGTTTACGCGTGGCGAGGTTTTCTCCGGCTTGCAAACGATAGAAGTACACGCCCGCGGCGAGATCGCGCGCTTCAAAGACCACGCGATGTTCGCCCGCGGCTCTTCTATCACTAACCAACGTGGCGATCGCGCGACCGGATAGATCATAAACGCGCAGCGTAGCGAATGTCGCTTGCGGCAAATGAAAAGTGATCGTAGTCGCAGGATTAAATGGGTTCGGATGATTTTGGCTGAGATAAAAATTTTCCGGCGGCTGCGAGGCGGGACGCTCCGCGACGGCGACGCCGGGATCTTTCAGCCAATTGAGCGTGCGCTCAAAGATCGTGCGGCGCGTCGTGGCCGAGGTCGCTTCCAAACGGAACCCAAACACCGCGGCGCGCCCTTGGGTTGCAATTTCCACGCGCACGCCGGCGAGGCGAGTGGTCACGGTATCCGTGGCGGAAGCGACATAGCGAAAGGCCGGGCTGCGGCTGCTGAAAGTGCTTGCCGTGAATTTGAAAATATCTTTGGTCCCGCCTTGCGCGCCGGTGAGCACGCCATTGCCAATGGGATCGCCGGCAAAGCCGCGAATGAGGGTGGAAGAAAAATTGCCGTTAAACGCCAAGCCGAAATATTTGGCGAACAAAGAATCGTTGGCGGCCGTAGTCTCGGCAATGTTGTCGCCGCTCAAGAGCACGGGGCTGCTTTGCTCCAAATGGCTGATGATGGCGTTGCGATCGGCTTGCGTCAAAACTTCCGCTTTCGTTTCGCCGGTGAACCAAACCATGATCCGCGGCGGAGCGAGCAAGGGCAAACGGTTCGCCGGAACTGTCGCGCCTTCTGCGCGCACGTTCCACAGCGCATACGCATAGCCCAATTGCGTAAGCTGGGTTTTATAAATCTCGAGATTGGCGGCAACGGAATCATCATTCACCAACACCACGGAAGCGGGCGCGAGCGCGAAATCGAAAGTGGTGCCGCCGAACGTATGCGTGAGGCTGCTGCGCTTGGGCGCGTACGGAATTTCGGGCAGCAGGTCGATGGTGTATTCGCCTTCCAACACCAGCGCGGAATAGGAGCCATCCGCGGCCGTGGTATCGGTTGCGCGCGGCGTGGTTTCACTCCCACGAAAAAATTGCAAACGCGCTTGAATCGGCGAATTGGTGAAGCTATCGCGGACGGTGCCTTGCAATGTTGCAGCGCCGAGCGCGCGGCCCAAGAGCGGTATGGCAAACAGCGTTTGATTGCCGCTGTCGCGAATCTTGATCGTATCACGCAGCGCTCCGGCTTGCATGGGTTCAAACGCAACGGAGAAAGAGAGATCATTGAATGACGCCAAAGTTTTCGGCAAAGCGGGCACGCCGGATAAAATAAAAGAAGGCGTGCTCACACTCACGCTCGCGACCGTTACGTTATTCGTGCCGATATTCGAAAGCGTCATGGGGTGCGCTAAACTTTTTTGGCCAAGCTCGAACGTGCCGAATGCCAATGAATCCGGCTCGAAACGCAGATGCTTGCCCGACAGCGGCGTGAAAGAAGTTGCGCCGAACCAAGTGCCCCAGCGATCGGCGCTCGCGCCGGCGCCGACTTCGCTCTCGGCATATTGCCCGAGCATCCACACTTTGCTATCGTCCGCGGGATCGAGCGCGATGCCGAGATAATCGCCCCAACGATTGCGCGCGCCGCCAAAAGTTTTAACATAATTCGCTTCGCCGGCTTTGAGCAACGTGCTCGCTTGCAAGCCGGGAGGATCAGCCGCCAAACGACCGGTGAAGCGCGCGCTCGGATATTCCGTCAGCCCGCTGCGCGTGAAATTGATAAAGAGATTGCCGTTCGCATCGGGCATGGCCGCGGGATAGATATACCAAAAATTATCCGCGCCAAATGCGGCGTCATCCACGGCTTTGTAGGTCGAAACGTTGATGCGCAGATAACGCACGAACGCAAACGCGTTATTCGTTCCGCCCGCTACGCCTTGCACGCCCCACATGTGGCCGTCGCGATAAACCGGCGCGTGGCGAAAGCTGCGATTGATGCCGCCGTCAATCAGCGTCGCGCTGCCGCCCAATTGATCCGCGTTGGTCGGAACCCGCGAGGCCGTTACGGGAACATTCGTGCCCACGAGAAAAGGAGTGCCGATGGGATCGAACAATTCCCACAACGTGACAAATGTGCCTGTCGTGTAAGGCGCATCGCTGAACAGAAATTGTTGATCGGGAGTTCCAAAAACGATCGCGGGCGTAACCGTGAAAATGCGCGCGGTGAGATTGTTGGGGTCGCGCAAATCCCACATATCATTCCACGTCACCGGACCGCAGGCATTATCGAGCAACTGTGCTTTGGGAATCACACGCACGCGCGTGCCTTGAAAGCTTCTGCCCGCGGCGGGAATGTTGAACATGTTGGAAGTGACATAGACGGCATTCTGATCAATGCCGAGCTTGGGAAAATCGCCGAAGAGATTGACGGTGTTGGGGCCGAAGCTGTTATCCGGCAAATTCCAATTGCACCACGTGCCCAAGGGGTCGGCGTCATCCGAAATAGAAAGCAAGAGCCGGGCAACCGCGGGCGTCTCGGTCAAATGAATCCACACCATGATCCAGCGCTCGGAATGCTGGTCATAAACAATCTGCGGATCAAACGGGCCCGCGTTGGGCAACACGTTCGCATACCAAGCATCCGCATCGATCAGTTTGAGCGCGTTGCCGCTCTTGTCGAAAATGCCGAAGCGCGAATTAACCACGCCCATGAGATGATTCGGTCCGGCCGCCATGTGCGGATCGGGCGGAATGCTCACGCCCAGATCCGGAATGCCCGGAAAGCCTGAAAGTTTGCGCGGGGTCTCCACCTCGCTCGTGCCAATGTTGGTGTCGTAAAATTCATTCGCACGCAGCGGCGCGGTGGGCGCAATGCGATTTAAGTCATCCGGCAATAATTGCACGGGCAAGGCTGCGGGCGGAAGCCATTGATGATCGGGTATTGCCGTTGTCGTGGTGAAACTGCCGGTGCTCACGGTTACGCCGCCGGGAATGCTGCCTGCTTCCGGGCCTTGATATAGCGTTTGCGACCAAGCCGTCGTCGCCGTCAACACCGCGAGTAACAGCAAAGAGAGCAGCGTTTGCAGCAGAGTCTTGTTCGAGGTCATTGCCTTGCGCTCCATTGTTGGTGCTTTGGTTTTTGTGCTTGGGACTTTGCCGATGGTCGCACTCTTTTTAATGTTCAACCACGGCTTGGCCGTGGTTTGCTTTGAAAAAAATGAAGCGCGATTCAGCCGCGCTTCATCACATCATCATTACGAAAACATGCCACGGCCAAGCCGTGGCAGAGCGGGGTTTACTTCACCAACAAAAGCTTGCGCGTCGCAACTTGCCCGGCGGCTTCAAGGCGATAAACATAAACCCCCGCGGCCAGTGCGCTCGCCTCAAAATGAGTTTGGTGCTCGCCCGCTGCAAGCTTGCCGTGTACGAGTGTCGCCACTTCACGCCCGGCGAGATCGAAAACTTTTAGCGAGGCTTGCGTGTTCGTAGGCAAATAAAATTTGATGGCCGTGGTGGGATTAAACGGATTGGGATGATTCTGCGCGAGCGCGAAAAATTTCGGCGCACTCGTTGCCGTGCGCGGCGCCGCCACCTCCGTCACAATCGCGCCGCGCATCACCAAACTAAAGGCGGACTTAAAACTCGTGCCGCCAATTTTCGTCGCCTTCGCCGTGGTGGGATTGATTTGCACAAAATCGCTCACCGTATTCACGCCAAAGCCGGCCAAGCCAAACAGATTGCCCGCGAAATCAAACTCGAGATCGGCAATGGCATTGATGCCCGCGTTGCCCACAAGCGTGGTTGCGCCCGTGGCTTTATCAATCGTATAAAGCGACTGCCCCGTTGCCCGTGAACACCAAAGCGCGCCGTCGAGCGGATTGACTGCCAACCCGGTGAGCAAAGTAAGTTTGGTGTTGCCCACTCCGGCCGTGTCGCCCGTGGCGAGGTTGATGCGATAAATTTTCCCGCTGCTAAAATGCGCGCCGTAAAGATCATCGTTGCGGTCAAATGCAATCGCGCGCATATTGGCGAGCGGCACGGTGGCAAGCGGATA
>CAYNDW010000225.1:0-9137 GCA_964395375.1 uncultured Cytophagia bacterium | reverse complement strand
GGCAGAATCGTCGCGAAGCGTTTGGCGAGCATGGTCTTGCCCGAGCCGGGCGGGCCGAGCATCACGATGTTGTGCCCGCCCGCGGCTGCCACTTCCATTGCGCGCTTCACATGCTCCTGCCCGCGCACGTCGTTCATATCGATGCTATACTTGCGAGACGAGGCAAATAATTCCGAGCGGTCGAGATGAGATTGCGGCAACTCGGCCTTGTCATTGAGAAAGTCCACGGTTTCTTTTAAGGACTCCGCGGCGCGCACGTCCAAGCCCTCCACCATTGCCGCTTCTTTCGCGTTCTGTTTGGGAAGAATGACGCCGCGCTTGTTGTGCTTGCGTGCCGTGATTGCAATGGGCAGCGCGCCGCGAATCGGCTGCAACGAACCGTCGAGCGAAAGCTCGCCGAGAATAAGATATTCTTCGAGGTGAGTAGGCAGGATGGTGTCGGCCGCGGCGAGAATGCCGACGGCCATGGGCAGGTCAAACCCCGAGCCTTCTTTCTTCACGTCCGCCGGGGCGAGATTGATGGTGACGCGCTTTTGCGGGAAAATCAAACCGGAGTTTTTGATTGCGGCATTGATGCGCTCTTTCGATTCTTTTACCGCGCCGTCGGGCAAACCCACGGTCGCAATCGCCGGCAATTGCCCTTCCAAATGCGTTTCGACGGTGACGATGTAAGCATCAATGCCTAGAACCGCGGCGCTGTAAACTTTCGAGAGCATAAACCCCCTTGGGTTTTTACAACGTGGGCTGCGAACCGGGCGTGATTTGCGCGTTGGGGCGGCAAACGAGCACGCGGCGAATGGGCGAAGTGATCACGCGATTATCAAACTCGATGCACATCCCCGGCGCGGCCACCGTGTCTTTCCAAATCATGCTGCCGCCCCAGGTGCAGCCGTTGATGCGCACGCGCTGCGGCGAAAGCCTTTCCTGATCGAACCAGCCGCCGGTAATCATATACTCGCCGTCGCCCACCACGATCAAATCATAACGCGAATTTTGCGTGTAGACCACCACGCGATCGGCGAAACACAAATCACTGCGATGAATGCGACGAATACGAGGGAGATGTTGCAGGATGGTATCGAGCGCGAGACCGGGCGAAGTTTGATGATACTTCCGCGCGGCGCGGAACAGAAACCGGCGCTGCACGAAAAAAACGAACCGACGAAAAAGTTTGCGCACGCGGAGCGGAAGCATGACCACAATCCCGATTCTTAAATGTGAGCTTGCGCCAAAATAGTCGCGCAACCCGCAAAAGTCAAGGCGAAATCTTCAACTTCACGCTTGACTATGCCGAAATTCTTCCGCATATAGCCGGTTGCAGTTATGCTGGACACGGAGCGGTTTGTAACTCTCCTCCCAATGCCATTCTGTAAGAACCTGCCCTCGCGCTGGGCCTAGAGCCGAGTACGAGGGCGGTTTCTTGCAGGATGAAATTTTTTAAAGGGCATTACAGATTAAGTCTCAAGCGGTATGATCAAGCCACGGTGCAACTGTGGCTGAACCGCATCTAACTCGCGAGCCGCTCTTGCCAACTCCCACCGTAAAAATTTTAATCGCCGACGACGAGCCGGAAGTGTTGTTCGCGCTCAAAGCTTTGCTCGGCGCGGACTATCAAATCCTCACTGCGGAAAGCGGCGAGCAGGCGTGGCGGCTTTTGCAGGAAGAAGAACTCTCCGTGGCTCTGCTTGATTTAAATTTGCCTCAAATCACCGGCCTCGAATTGCTCGCGCGTTTGCGGGCGCACGAAATGGGCACGGAAGTCATCATGATCACCGGCGACGCGAGCATCACCAAAGCCGTGGAGGCCATGCGCCTCGGCGCGTATGACTATCTGACCAAGCCCGTTGCACTCGCGCGCCTCGAACCGATGATCGCCAAGGCCGAGGAGAAACATCGCCTATGGCTTTCGCATCGCGCGCTGCAGCGGCAACTGGCGGAACTGACGCGCTACGAGGAACTGCTCGGCCAAAGTGAAGTCATGCGCGAAATTTATCGTCTGATCGAAGCCGTGGCCAAATCCGACGCCACGGTTTTAATCACCGGCGCGAGCGGCACGGGCAAAGAGTTGGTCGCGCGCGCCATTCATCGCCGCAGCACGCGCAGCGCGCAAGCGTTCGTCGCCATGAATTGCTCGGCCTTGCCCGCGGAGATTTTGGAAAACGAATTATTCGGCCATGAAAAAGGCGCTTTCACCGGCGCGCTCACGGAAAAACCCGGCTGCTTTGAGCTTGCCGACGGCGGCACGCTCTTCTTCGATGAAATCGGCGAGATGCCGTTTCCGTTGCAAGCCAAGCTGCTGCGCGCGTTGGAAGAGCGCAAGTTTCGCCGCCTCGGCGGGCGCAAGGAAATCAGCGTGGACGTGCGCATTGTTTCCGCCACCAATCGCGACGTGCGCGAGGCCGTGCGCGAGAAAACGTTGCGCGAAGATTTGTTCTATCGCCTCGCCGTGGTGGAAATCGAGCTGCCAGCGCTGCGCGAGCGTTTGAGCGATCTCGCTTTGCTCGTCAGTGATTTCATCAAACGCTACGCGGAAAAATCCGGCAAGAAAATCACCGGCATCGAGCGCGAGGCATTCGAAGTCTTGCTGCGGCACTCGTGGCCCGGCAACGTGCGCGAGCTGCGCAACGTCATCGAGCGCGCCGTCATTCTTTGCGCGCGCCGTCAAATTACGAACGCGGACTTGCCCAAGTATCTTCTCAAACAAGAGAGCAGCAACGTACTCACACTTCCCATCGGCACGACCGCGGAGGAAGCCGAGCGCCAACTTATTTTGCGCACGCTCGAAGCGCACAACAACAATAAGACCCGCGCCGCGGAGACATTGGGCCTCAGCTTGAAGACGCTGCACAATAAACTGGAGCGCTATCGCAGTGAGGATGAAGCCTCGAAATGAAAACGAAAGTTCGTAGTGAGGCCTTTAGGCATTTTAGCCTATGGGCATCCGACGCCTAATGAGTTTTGACCATCAAATTCGGTAATCGCGCAAACTTCTCAGATCGTGTCATTCAGGAGGAATCTTTTTAAGCGCTGGAGTTGGTGCCAAGAGCTTAAAAGGATTCCTTCTGAATGACACGTTTTGGGGGGGATTACCGAATTTGAAAATCAAAACTCATAAGCCGCTACTACGAGCACATTTTCTTGGTAATCTTTTTGAGCACCGGCAATGCTGCCTGGAATTGAAAAAAGTTTACTTCTGCATCACGGTTCCCCCCAATAGCCGCGCTCACTGAAAGCTTCAATGAAATTTTTACACACTCCTTTTGCAACACACTCCACCCTTCGTTCTCTGAGTTTATCCCGCCTGCGGTAAAGTTTGCACTAGAAAATTTTACACGATTTGTTTTTGCCGCGCCGCGCGCGCCGCTCTTTCCCCCCAATCATCTCCCATGAATTCAATGCTTCTCGCCTAAACTCGCGGTGTTTTCGCGCGTGGCAATCTCTTTGCTTTTGTCAATGGCGAAAGCGCAATGCAGATTTTCAATCTGCCGCGACTGAAATGAATCGCGTGTGCATAGGACCGGTTTATTTCCCCTCAGCATTGTCATTCAGGAGGAATCTTTTTCGCATAAGCACTGTGGTTTGACCTAAAAAAATCCTTCTGAATGACATGGAGGGTGCTCCGGTGAAAGGGCACGCACTCAAATGAATCAATCGTGTTCAAAAGTTTTAATCTCGACTACAAAGCTGATCGCACAATAAAAGTAAGGAGGAGCCTGCCATGACTGCGTTACCATATTTTTTCACCGGCCTTCTCGGCTGGGCTGTCGGTCATGTTTCAAGCTTGCTTGATCGCCATTCTCATTGGCTGCGCCTGTTCAATTATCCCGTCGGCATCTTTGGGGCGGTATTGGGAACCATGTTGAGTCAGGCCTTGCAAAACATGCAGAACAAATTTTTGTTGATGAGTCTCATGACCTCCGCCTGTGCGTTACTGCTGTTTCGCCTCGTGCGGCACTGGCTTACACGCGAGGGCGTGGAACGTAGTGTTTCGTTCAAGCTGTAGCCAATTTAAACCTGTTTGTGGTTTATCCAACTAAAGGAGTGCTCTCATGAAGAAGTCATTGTTCGCAGTATCAAGCGCTGCGCTGGTGCTCGTGCTGCTCGCGCAACAAGACGTGCTATGGAGTCGCTTGCAGTTTCTCGATGCGCCCCGCGTATACGTGATCCAAAAAGGCGAATCCCTCAGTCAATTGGCGCAAGCGCATTACGGCGACACGGATTATTGGCGTGAGTTGGCGCTGGTGAATCGCGCGCCCAGGCCGAATCATATTCAGCCTGGCGAAGAGATTTTGTTGCCCGCAGCCAATGTCGTTCAAGAGCTGCGCCGCGCACGCACCATCTCCCGCGTGAATGATTTGATCAATGCGCAGCACGCGCTCGCGACTCGCGTTGCGCCCGTGAATGCCGCGCCGGAAAATCAAGCCGCGCTCGAAGCGACGCAACCGGCAACCGAGACGGCAACGGTTGCGATGGGCGGAAACGCCGCCGACCCCGTGGTGTTACCGGTCGCGCAGTATGAAGTGCAGGAAGCCGTTGCTTACAACGATGAGCCGGTGGTGGAAGAAGGCAGCAGTTCCTGGTTCTGGTTGATCTTCGGTGTGCTCGCGCTCGGCGGCGTGGTTGGGTTCGTGGTGTATCGCCGCCGCCATGAAGAAGAAGTTGCGCTCGCGCAGGACGACAAGCTGAAAGCGAATGGCGTAACGCCAAATTTTCAAATGGATCGTCGCCCGCAAGGCACGAGCAAAGTCGAACGCGTCGTGTTGTGAACGCACCTTTGACTTTGTCGCAACCCGCGTTACGGCGCGAGCGACGATCCTCCTCTATTAAAACGCAACTGCACTACGCGCGTCATCCTCGTTCCAGTTGTTTTGTGAAATGAAGAAAGCCGAAGGATGGCAAACCTGAGTCATGTTCGGTGGAGTCCAAACATGACTCAGGCCTCGGCGAAAGCGAGTTCGAAAGCATTTAAAATTTGCAATGCCGTTTAAAGTTTCCATTCCTCCATTCCTCCCCGAGCCGTTGCGGTTCTCCAAGCTGCAACGCGCTTCGACCTACCTGAATGAGCGCGGTGATGAGCCGCGCTCTTCTTTTTTGCGGCGGTGATCGCGCCGAGAAAGCCTTCTTGTTTTTCGGACTCGCCGTTCTTATACTCGAAGCAATAGAGTGCTCTTAAAAATCATCGCCGTGCTCGTTTAGAAAAGGATATCGCATGTCTGCCATCCGTCTGCAAACTCAAATCCCTGGCCCTAAGAGTCAAGCCCTCATGCAACGCCGACAAGCTGCAATCCCGCGCGGGCCGTATAATTCCACGCCGATCTTTATTGCGCAGGCCGAGGGCGCGCGCATCACGGATGTTGACGGCAACACGTTTATCGATTTTGCCGGCGGCATCGGCACAATGAATTTGGGGCATGCGAACCCCAAAGTGGCCGCGGCAATTGCCGAACAAGCGCGCGCGTTCACGCATGCGTGTTATCACGTCACCGCGTATGAGCCGTACATCGCGCTCGCGGAAAAGTTGAACGCGATGACGCCGGGAAATTTCGCGAAGAAGACGATGCTCGCGAACAGCGGCGTGGAGGCGGTGGAGAATGCGATCAAGATTGCGCGCTATGCGACGGGGCGCGCGGGCGTGATTACTTTCGAGCATGCGTTCCATGGCCGCAGCCTGCTGGGCATGAGTTTGACGAGCAAGGTGAAACCGTACAAATATGGCTTTGGGCCGATGGCCACGGACATCTATCGTTTGCCCTATCCATACGAATATCGTTGGTTGCACAATGAGAGGCCGATTGCTTGGGCAACCGAGTATGAAAAAATTTTCGAGGAATTTTTTGCGAGCCATGTTGCGGCGGATAAGATTGCGGCGTTGATTATCGAGCCGGTGTTGGGCGAAGGCGGCTTCGTGCCCGCGCCCGCCGAGGCGTTGGAGAAGATCGCGGAGATTTGCAAACGCCACGGCATCGTGTTCATCGCCGATGAAGTGCAAACCGGCTTCTGTCGCACGGGAAAATTTTTTGCGCTGGAATGGACGAACGTCGCGCCGGATATGATTGTGATGGCGAAGTCGCTCGCTGCGGGCATGCCTTTGAGTGCAATCACGGGCCGCGCGGAGTTGATGGATGCGCCGCATGAAGGTGGACTCGGCGGCACGTATGGCGGCAATCCGGTCGCGTGCCAAGCCGCGCTCGCAACGATTGCGGAGATGGAGAGATTGAATCTCAATCAGCGCGCGCATGAAATTGGCGAATACACGCGCGATTATTTTCACCGCCTCGCAGTGGAGAGTCCGTTCATCGGCGAAGTGCGCGGCATTGGTGCAATGAACGCAATAGAGTTGGTGCAGGATAAGAGATCAAAAGTCCCCTATCAAGACGCCGCGAAACAAGTGCAAAAGCGCGCTTGTCAACTTGGCTTGATCTCATTGACCGCGGGCACCTCGAACAACATTCTGCGCACGCTTATGCCCTTATCGATCAACGACGCAGAACTCGCTGAAGGCTTGAGCGTTATGGAAAGAGCCATCTTGTCACTTGCGGATGAAGTTTAAATTCTTACCTTGAGACAGCGCAATAAAACTGCGATCAACCTCAAGGCGATCATATGAAGCGCAAAGTTGAAAATCCGTACGCCCTCACTAGCGTACTCCGTATGCGAAACTCCGAAGGGCAACCGCTTGGCACTTGGTTGCTGCAATCCATTACCCCCGTTCTCTTCCGCGTTTTCTACGACGAAAAATTCTTCTATCGCGACCTCCTGAAGTTTGGTTGACGTCGCTCCTGCCCTTTCATTTTCCATTCAAACGCACTGACGTGTTCAATTCATTCGTCGAGTAAGAGTGGTGTCTTTGGTCGTTGCTATTTTGCCGCGACTCCACCTTTTCCAACCTCGACATGAATCACGTTGGCGCGCCGCTTATTCTTTTTTTAAAAAAGACAGGCCCTCAAACGCGGCTCGCGTTTTCGGGTGGATAAACGACATCTCATTGCAAGCCCCGACGCAACGCATGTTTTATGATCATTGGAAAGGAGCCTTTTATGTTTAGCGGTCAAATGCAAACGACGACGACTTCATTGCGGTCAATTCATGATAGCAAAAATACAACGCCCAAGCCCAAATTCATTGAGAGCAATCCGCAGCACGAAGAAGTGCGGCACGAGTGCCGCAAATGGTTGGACATCATCTCCGGCGTGATGCTCGATGAGCGGCATCATCGCAAGATGATCGAGGAGACGTTGGAGAATCACGTGCAGTTTGTGAATCGGCAATGGGGTGAGGCGCGCAAATCCGTTTCCGCGGCGGGCGATTACGCGTGTTTGGAATGGATGGGCCAAGCTTCGAAGTTTTGCGATAATCTCGGGCGCGAGTATATCGACTGCCTCGGCGGCTACGGCCTCTACAATGCGGGCATTCGCCATCCGAAAATTGTGAAGGCGGTTGCGGCGCAGTTGCAGCGCAATCCGCTTTCGAGCCAAGAGCTGCTCGATCCGTTGCGCGGCGCGCTCTCGAAAATTATCGCGCAGATCACGCCGGGAGATTTGCAATATAGTTTTTTGATCAACAACGGCACCGATGCGGTGGAGGGCGCGATGAAGCTCGCGCGCGCGTACACGGGCAGAAATGGTTTCATCAGCTCGCTCGGCGCGTTTCATGGCAAGTCGCTCGGCTCGCTCAGTTTGATGGGCAAGCTGCGTTATCGCAAAGCTTTCGAGCCGTTGCTCGCCGATGTTTCCTTTGTCGAATTTGGCGATGCGGAAGAATTGGAGTTTGAGCTGCAGAAATCCAACAAGATTGGCTGGCCCATTGCCGCGCTCGTGCTCGAGCCGATTCAAGGCGAGGCCGGCGCGATTGTTCCGCCCGAGGATTATTGGCCGAAGGTGCGGGAGATTTGCACGCGCTATGGCGTGTTGCTCGTGGCTGATGAAGTGCAAACCGGTCTGGGCCGCACGGGCAAAATGTTCGCGGTCGAGCATTGGAATGTGAAACCGGATATTATGTGTCTCGGCAAAGCGCTCGGCGGCGGCGTGATGCCGCTCGCGGCGTTCGTTTCAACGGCGAAGATTTGGTCGGTGTTTGAAAAAGATCCACAAGTGCATTCTTCCACCACGGGCGGCAATCCGCTCGCATGCGCCGCGGGCATTGCTGCGATCATGGTTACGCTCGAAGAAGATTTGCCCGGCCAAGCCGCGCGCAAAGGCACGTACATGCTCGCCGCCATGCAAAGCTTGCAAGAGCGCTATCACGACCTGATTGCTACGGCGCGCGGCAAAGGTTTGCTGCTCGGCATGCAATTTCAAAGCGCGGAGATCGGCTGGCAAATCGTCTCACGCTTATTTCGCAAAGGCGTGCTCGTCGCGGGCACGATGAGCAACTCCGAAACCGTGCGCTTCGAGCCGGCACTCAACATTCCGGACGTGCTGCTCGATGAAATTTTAAATCGGTTGGAAGATACGCTGCGCGAAGTGCGGGAGGGGAGGAGTTGAGAGCAGCAAAAAAAATCCAACGGACGAAATCTGCCAATTGCCGGACGTACAAAATCCGTTGGCAGCTTTTATTCGTTGGATTTTTTCTTGCCGCTTTGAAGTGAAGCTTGGTGAATGCTTACGCCCGCGCTCCTTTATTTTATCCCTCTACAAAGCCATATAATCATCCCTCCCGCCAATCAAGCGCTTCTCTTTCGCTTTGAAGGAATCAAACAAAGCCTTTTGGTGCGGTCGGCCAAGTTCAGCATGAGCGATTTCCTTTACGATGCCATCGTATAAAACTGCCGGAAAGTTTACGATGGCATCGTTTAAGGCGCAAGCGCGATTTTACTTCGCGAGAATGACGGCGCGCAACTTTGAAATTCGGCGCCGAGCTTATTTTTGCTGCCGCCGGCGTTCGCGCCAAGCTTCGATGATCGCCGGCAGAATGGAGAGAAAAACAATGACCACGATGACGTAGTGAATGTATTTGTCAATATCCGGCACCACCGTGCCGATGACATAGCCGAGCAAGGACATGCTGAAGACCCAAAGAATTCCGCCCACGACGTTATAGGTGACGAAGCGGCGATAATTCATATTGCCCACGCCGGCGACGAAGGGCGCGAACGTGCGCACGATGGGCACGAAGCGCGCGATGATGATGGTCTTGCT
>CAYNDW010000224.1:0-9178 GCA_964395375.1 uncultured Cytophagia bacterium | reverse complement strand
ATTCGCTTGTTTATCTGACGAGCTTTCTTCGAGCCAGCTGACTTAAAGCATAGCGCGGCTTCGCGTCACCTAGATCATATTTTCAAGCGACGTTGGTTTCGGTCGAAATCGTACTGCGACATTTATGTCGCGCGCCCTTTGCGCTCGCGACATAAATGTCGCGGTACGGAGTGCGGCCATTCATTTGATGCTATACCTTTGCAGCTTGCGGTGCAAATTCGCGCGGTCGGTGCGGAGCCGGCGCGCCATCTCGCTCACGTTGCCTTGCACGAGATCGAAATAATGGCGCAGCAAACGATGCTCGAAATTTTCAAGCTGCTCGCGCATGGAAAACGCGTCGTCAAATGCGGGCGTGCCCGCAGCCGCTTGCGGCTGCTCATTTGAAAACGGCGCGGCATGCAGCAACGCCGGCAAAGCCTGCTTCACATGCGTCGCGGTCAAAGTTTCTTCTTCCGTCATAATCATCAACCGTTCGATGCTGTTGCGCAATTCGCGCACGTTGCCGGGCCACGTGTGCGACATAAGCAACTGCTGCGCTTCGGCATTCAAGCTCTTCGGGCGACGGCCATATGCGTTGGCGATTTGCCGCAAAAAATATTGCGCGAGCTGAGCAACATCTTCGCCGCGTTCGCGCAGCGGCGGCACTTCGAGCGGGAGCACGGCCAGGCGAAAAAACAAATCGTCGCGAAATCTGCCCGCGCGAATTTCGTTTTCAAGATTTTTGTTCGTCGCGGCAATCACGCGCACGTCGAAGCGAATGGCTTGCGTGCCGCCGACGCGGAGCAATTCATTTTGCTGCAGCACGCGCAGCAGCTTCGCCTGCGTTTCGAGCGCCATATCGCCGACTTCATCGAGAAATATCGTGCCGCCATGTGCTTGCTCGATCAAGCCGATCTTGCGCTTCGTTGCGCCGGTGAATGCGCCGCGCTCGTGGCCGAACAACTCGCTTTCAATCAACTCGCGCGGAATCGCGGCGCAGTTCACGCGCACGAACGGCCCGTTCGCACGCAAGCTTTGCCGATGCAGCGCTTCCGCCACCAACTCTTTGCCCGTGCCGTTCTCGCCGGTGATGAGCACGCGCGCTTCCGAAGGCGCGGCTTTGTGAATCGCATGCCGCAGTTGCTGCATCGCGGGCGCTTCGCCGATCATCTCGCCGGCTTCGCCCACGCGTTGGCGCAACGTGTCGCGTTCGCGCTCCAGTTCAATCCGATGCGCGATATGCTGTACTTCCAACAACACGCGCTCCGGTTGAATCGGTTTCTCCAACAAATTATACGCGCCGCGCTGCGTGGCTTGCACTGCAAGCTCGATGTCCGCATGCGCGGAAATCATCACCGTGGGAATGGCGAGGTGCTGCTCTTGCATGCGCTGCAAAACTTCGAGGCCGGTCATGCCGGGCAAGCGCAGATCGAGCAAGATGAGATCAACGGCTTGTTGCTGCACAAGCGCGAGCGCGTCTTCGCCGGAGTTGGAGGTGAGCACGTGATGGCCCGCGTCTTTCAACAATCCGCCCAGCATCGCGCGAATTTGCGGCTCGTCATCGACGACTAGTATTTGGAGGGGCATGAGAGGAATGATTTGCTATTTCGTGGGTTTATATTTCTGCGGAAGAAAATTTTTTATGCTTACGCCTCATCCACTCGTTGTCACTCTGTAAGAACCTTTCCTCGCGCTGGGCACATGCCTCAAAATTGGCTGAAGTCTCAAGCACGAGGGAAGGTTCTTGCAGAATGACATGAAAATAAAATCAGCCGCTACGCCAGCGTCGGTTGAAAATTCAAGAAGTGCCGAATCTGATCTGCCGCGGGTTGGCGCGCGCGCAGCTTGAGAATGACGCGATCTTCTTCGAAGCGGCGTTCGAGCACGTTGGCCATGCGATGAATGCGCGCGAGGATGGCGGGTTCGGCGAGCGGCAGTTCCGCTTCAAACTCGACGACATTCGCGGTCGCAAATTCCGCGATGCGGCTTTGCAACTCATCCAAAAACATTTTGCGCTCCGCGGAGATCAGCACTGCGGGCGCGTATTCATTGCGCAATCGCGTGATCAAACCCGGCGCTGACAATGCGTCTACTTTATTGAAAACATGCAGGACCGGATACTCGCCCAATTCCAAATCATTGAGCACTTCCCGCACGGTCTTGATTTGCTGCTCAAAATCCGGATGCGTGACGTCGATCACGTGCAGCAGCAATTCCGCTTCGCGCGCTTCTGCGAGTGTGCTCTTAAACGAGGCGACGAGATCATGCGGTAGTTTGCGAATGAAGCCGACGGTATCGATCAACAAAATTTGGCCGGCGTCTTTGTGTAGGCCGTTATCAAGATGACGAAACGCGCGCACCGTGGGATCGAGCGTGGCGAACAAACGATTCTCGACCAGCACCTCGGCTTCGGTCAACACATTCAGCAGCGTGGATTTACCGGCGTTCGTATATCCGACCAGCGCAACTTTGAACACGCCTTCGCGATGCAAGCGGCGCACGATTCTTTGGCGCTCGATTTTATCCAATTCTCTTGTGAGATGCGCGATGCGTTGGCGCACGAAACGACGGTCGGTTTCAAGCTGCGTTTCGCCGGGGCCTCTCAAACCAATACCGCCCGCGTGCCGCGTGAAGTGCGTCCAATGTCCGGCAAGGCGAGGTAGTAGATACTCCAACTGCGCGAGTTCGACTTGGGTGCGCGCCTCTTTGGTGCAAGCGCGGCGCGCGAAAATATCGAGGATCAAGCCGCTGCGGTCGAGCACTTTCTTCTCGAACATTTCTTGTAGATTGGTGGCTTGGCCGGGCGAGAGATCATCATCGAAGATGACGACATCGATATCTTGTTCCGTCACGAGCGCGGCAATTAATTCGGCTTTGCCTTGACCGATGAAATACGCGGGATCAAGCTTAGGTCGCGCATGCAGAATTTTTTCGATGACCTCGGCGCCCGCGGTATCCGCCAATTGCGCCAACTCTTCCAAGGAAGACTCGCTGGTATAGCGCGTATTGCCGGGCAAGTGCACACCGACAAGCACAGCGCGCTCGCGGGTGCGCGTTCCGGTTTCATGCAGCACTTTTTGTTTGATAGAGAAGCTCCTTTGTGAATGGGACTGAAGCGCGACTACGAGCGTGAAGTTGAGGCTAATCACCTCGGATGAACTATGTCTCCGAGCAATTCTTTCATATCCCTTTGCCTCTCAAGTTCTCTCTCATAAGCAGTATATTTGAAATCATTGGCTATCCAGTTCTCGATAGAATTTTTCTCGTAAATTACATTCTCATTGATTACCCCGTAACTTTCAATCAATCTATTAGCAAGCTCTCTAGGCTCTCCTGAATCTATGATTCGAATTTGTGCATCAACTCGCGCTTGGGCAAAAATGAAATTGGCTATAGCATCTGCTTCAGGGAAACTATAGCCGAGAAAGAAAATTTCATTAGCTTCTGCAAGCGCCCGTGAGGCAAGCCTGATCATATACAGTTCCCAACTATGTCTTGCCGTCTTAAGGAACGTTGGAAGCACTACGTGAGTATTGAAAGCGTACTTCCACCTCGGAATGGGTCTTTTTGATTTTGCGTTTAGGGCATGGAACAAGGGTGCATTTGTTAGCGGATGGGTTGTGCATATCTCTATTTCATTTCCAAACCAACTTGGAGTACGCCAATTGATTGAGCCATGCAACTTGACTACTGTAACATCGCTCACATTAAAATTACTGCAATCTACTTCTTCATGCCGATGTATCTTACCAATTCCGTATCCATCAACTGGATTCCAGATTCCGTGCCGCCAGAGAACCTGCTCAATCAGGATATCGTAGTTGAAGGTAACGACAGTATCGTGTGCTTCGATCAAAGAGACAAATTTGTCAAGAAGCTCAGTCTTTGGCGACAGTTGCTCTGGCAAGAGAAGTTGTACAATGTAATGCTGTATGAACTGCCTTGCGCCACAGAGATGATCAACCATCAGTCCGTGCATGTAAGGAATTGGGCAACCTTTAAGATCGGCTCCAATCCCTTGAGGTATGAAAGGACACTTGATATTTAAGTCAAGAATTGTGCAGAGGTATTCGATATTTATCGGAAAAAGATCTGGAACGCTGTCGCAAGTTTTGACTTTCGTGCCGTCTCGCTTGAGATAATCAAGCAGTGGTTTGGCTTCTTGTTGAAGGTAGTTGACTACAGTGTTGAAATTCCTTCTATCAAGCTCTCTCTGGGGCCTGTCATCGTCATCTCGAATTTGAGCTTTTTGATAGATTTTCTCAAAAAGTTCGCTCGCAAGCGGAGCACCCGCTAGTGCCTTCGAGAATCCTGCACCTACGACAAAAACCTTATTCATGGTTTATTCTATTTGAAATTTCCGTTAGCATATTAACCATAACCTCATTCGACACGACAGCAGCAACACGTTTCTTACACCATAGACGCGGTCGAGCGCGCGTGAGTTGCAGCGCTCGCGGTTTTGTTCTCAAACGTGCTCGCTGCGCCGCGATAGAGCAGCATCTCGATCATCATGGCAATGATCGCAGCGAGCAGAAACCAGCGCCACAACTCCGAACCATAGCGCGCGTTTTCAATGCTCGCGCGCACCTCGCCGTCTTTCGGCAACGCCACCACCTCTTTAACACCCAAAGCCGCCGCAAGTTTTTCCTGCGCAAGCGGGCCGGCGCTGATTTCTTCAGCGCTGAAATTCACGGCCCATTTGTGCAAAACTTGAGCTTTGTTCCACAGCGTGTAAAAACCGGGCAGGCCGGTTTCTTGCGCGCGCACTTGGTAATTCTGTCCGACGACATTGACTTGCGCTTGCAAACGCTCGGCGTTCGGCAATTCGACGGCAACTTCATTTGCCGGTGCGCGCAAAATCGTGGTCAATTCTTCGCCGATGCGCGCGTGCTCTTGTTGCGCTTCATTATTCTGCGCAACGTAAGCCACGCTGCGATGCAACAACGGCGCGAACACGCCTTTGAATGCAAAGTCCGACCAGCGCGGATCCGGCGCGGAGGTAAAGACCAGCATTTTGCCGCTTCCGAGTTGGCGCTCCACTAAAAAAGGATGGCCGTTGGTATAATCCAACACGGATTTCGTGCCGGAGTTTATGCGCAATTGCACGGCAAAACGAAACTGCGGCGATTCGACTTGCGGGCCTTTGGCGTTTTTTTCAAAGACATTCGCAAACAACGGGTGCGAAAAATCAATCTGCCCCAGCTTAAAAAAATTATCACGCGCTGCTAGACTGCCCAACGTTTCGCCGAACGCGCCGAGGCGGGTTTCCGCGAAGAGGGTTTCATTATAATGGCGCAAATCAACTTCACTTCCGGGAAAGACGATCACGCCGCCGCCGTTGTTCATAAATTGCGCCAAGCGCGCCGTTACGCTCGCAGGAAAACGCGCGACATTTTCCAACACGATGACTTCATAGTTTTCTAAACGCTCAGCGGAAAGATTTTTAGTTTCGATCTCTTTCCAGTCTTGCTCCGCGCCGCCGTTCCGCAACACCGCGCGCAGATAGGCCAAATCTTCCACCCGCTCGCTCACAGCCAGCACACGGCGCCGGCGGGGAATCTCGAAAGTAAAGTAGCGCGTGTTGTCGAGCACGAGCGCATCATCGTCGAGCATGACTTTGCCGCTCACAAAACCCGCGCTGTCCGGCACGGCACGCAGCGTCACAGAACGCCGGCTGTTCGCGGGCACGTCCACACTTTGTTGCGCCACGCGTTTGCCATTTAGATAAAGATGCACGAGTTGATTTTGCAGAGCGTTCGCGCTTGCATTCGACACCGTCGCCACGACTTCAAAACTTTTGCCGCGCTCGAAGATTTGATTGGCAAGCTTCGCCTCGCTCAACGTAAGATTGTTATTGCCCGTGTCAGCATAGCGCAACACATATGCGCGCACGCCGGGCAATTCGGGCGCATTGGCTGCAAGCGTGGCGCGCGCGTCGGAGAGCAGATAAAGTTCGCGATTCACGTTGCGCGAACGCGAAAGAATTTCGCGCGCCAATGCGAATGCGCCATGGAGATCGGTGTTCGCCCAAGTTTGCGGCGTGGCGTTCACGGCTTCGAGAAATTTTTCCGATTCAAGAAAAGGGCTGCCGGCCACGATCTTCGCGGGCTGCGCCACGGTGATGAGATAAAGCTCGTCGCCGCTTGCAAACATGCTCGCGATGCTGTGCGCGTGTTTGCGGGCTTGCGACAAAAGCGGAACGCCGTCCGGCGCCGCGGCCATGCTCATGGAGTTGTCGAGAATAATGACCGCCGTGGCGCGCGCGCGTTCGGCGAGAGCGGAAGTTTGTTGCCGCAAAGTGGGCCGGGCAAACGCGAGCACGAGCAGCGCGACGATCAACATGCGCAGCAAGAGCAGGAGCAATTGTTTGAGCTTGAGCCGGCGAATGTTTTCACGCTCGAGGCGCTTGAGGAAGGCAATGGTGCTGACCGCCACGATGCGCAGCTTGCGCCGCGTCAGGAAGTGAATCAAGATCGGCACTGCGATCGCGGCGAGCGCCCAAAGGAGAGTGGAGTTTAAGATTCCGAACATAGAGTTTGCGCGCGATTTTGTTTTTTACGAACGCCCGCCGAGGGGACATGCTCCCGAATGAACTTTGTATCGTTATCCCTTAAGCAGCAAGCGAAAACATCTCTAACACATCGGGGCTGGAAAGATGCCCATAACCGGTGCGAGTATCCAGCTTCAAAAAAGTCGAGACCATTGGTGAAGCGAGAATCGGAGACAATCGCTTCTTATCCGAGGCCTTCAGCGACTGCCATCCTTCAAATTGCAAAACCGACAGTTGCGCAAAGCGGCGATAATTCACCAAGGTCAACTGAATCGGCTTGTTAGAATTAGCCGTAAGATACAGCATGATGCCGTCGCGCAAACGGTACGCGGCCTTTTCAGCGCGGTGCAAGCGTTCATCAAAAATGACGTCGAGAACGTCACCTTCGGGATCGTATAATAAGCGCATAGGGCTCTCTACGCAGAGATAAGCTTTTGTCGGTCGAAAGTCAAATCAAAATCTAATACGGGTTTAATCGCCGCAGTTATTTGTACTGCAAACTCATTCATTTGTATTCGATATCAAAACCTTTTTGAAATTATCAACATCGGAATTCTTTGTGACTTGTTCGTCAATAAGCCGCCATGTCATAAAATCTCGGGTGACTTTTCCATCATTGACGGATATCGTACGACAGTGTTTATTTGCGGGATTTGGAACTACCGAAATCTCGCTTAAAACACTCTCGTTGATGATTCTTTTGCACATCTGGCCCATGTAGGCTTTTCCCTTTACATGGTCACAATCACCATATTCGTGTCCACATATTGAACAAGTACTTCGTTTTATAATAATAGCTGAACTAAAGAATAGTTGAGGCGGAAATAGCAAATGTTCAAGTGCATGGAGCCGATCAATATATGCATCCAGATTAGCAGCTATTTTATGAACCTGCATAGCAGTACTGGCAGCACTTTGAGCGCCAACAAGGTCAGTCCATGCAGCACTTGGGTCGTCGTCTTTGAAGGCCACCCACATTTTTAATTCAGAGATAACTGCTCGAAGCATATTTTCTACGCTCAGTAACAAGTTCGCCGAATTCTCGTCTTTGGCCGCCACAATATCTGCCTTCAAAGCAGATGCCCTTGTTTTCAATTCTTCAAGCCGTTGCATTGCTTCAACTTGAAATTCTCGTGCTCTTGCTGCATTGCAGAATTTCATACTTTCAGCAATGGAATGCTGAAACTCTTTTTTGAAGTCTTCTAATCGCTTACTCACTTGAGCGAACCTCACGAATAATGTTTGGAAGTTGCTCCATACCGGAAATAGGGCCTTCGTAATGAATTCTCTTATAAGTTTTCTTTTTCGTTGTCTCAACTACAATATTCAAACTGGCTTTGTTTTGATGATGAGGGATTCCACGAAAAATATCGGTGAGGTAGTTTGATATAACCCCCAAAGCTACTGAGAGAATGTGTGGATTTTGGTTAAGCAATGCGAAACTCACAAATATTGTTGGCCCTATCCATCCCTCAAAACCTTTCTCTGAGATCTGCGGATATTTTTCACCATCATATTCTATTGGTGTCTCGGTGATTCCATTTTGCCGGAAGAGAATTCTAACAGTTGGCACGCTATCTTCGTGAATTAACCCATCTTTGAATTCCGCATCTTCAAAATTACGCGGCAAAAGAGCTAGGCCGATGGGAATGTTACAACCCAATGTCTCGGCCTTTTCTTCAACGTTTACAAAGTCGAATTTTTGAATCGACATTATGATGGCCTCTCAAAATTGTAAAAATTCTTACGACGACCTTACGGTTTTTAGAAGTACGTGACTTTAAGCTAACAGGTTTTTCTCGGCGACGCTCGGTGACTTCGGTGAATCTCGGCGGGAGGACATTGCCGTCGATTCACGCGCCTTTCGACACCAACTTGCGCAGCAAATTGAACGGGCTGAATGGCGAGCGCTTTTGCACCGGCTCCACGGGCAAAGGCTCCGGCGCTTTGATCTCTTCCCCCAACAGCGCTTTGCGCGGGTTTTCATAAAACATCAATTGCGCCGTGCGTTCGCCCCACAACTCGCGGATGGTGTTGTAGACCATGCCGATGCGCATGGGCCGGCGCTGATCGTTGTGGCCGTCACTGCCGATGAAATGAATCAATCTGCTCTTGAGCAGCGCGAGCGCGAGCGCTTTCACGCCTTCGCCATATTTGCCTTCGAGGCTGCCGGCATTCATTTGCAACAGCGCGCCGCGCTGCACGAAGTCATAGGCGCGGTCGGGATTTTTCAAGAGGCCGAAGTTGCGTTCCGGATGCGCAATGATGGGCGTCTTGCCGTTGAGGATAAGATCGAAGAAAACTTCATCCACGCCGCGCGGAATGCCCTGCATGGGAAACTCGACCAGAAAGTAGCGCCCGTTGTTGTTGAAAGTGGAGATGCGATGGTCAAGCTCCATTTCCGGCTGATAATAGATTTCCGCGGCGAGGTGCAGCTTGAGCGGCACATGCGCCTCTTCCAAACGCTGCTTCATCTCGGCGTACTTGGGGAGAATTTCCGCTTCCAGCGTGTACTGCGTATTGTCGAGGATGTGATGGGTGATGACAACTTCAGTGGTACCGCTTTGCACGGCCGAGCGCGCCATGCGCATCGACTCTTCCCAATTTTCCGAACCGTCGTCAATGCCTGGCAATAAGTGCGAGTGT
>CAYNDW010000223.1:0-9188 GCA_964395375.1 uncultured Cytophagia bacterium | reverse complement strand
CCGACACCACGGGCGCAGCCGCGCAGCAATTGGCAGCATTGATCAACCATCATGCAACAGAAGGCTGGACCTATCATGGTTTAGAGAGCTTGAGCACGAACGTGACCACGCCGGGTACGTCAGGTTGTTTGGGAATCGGCGCCACACCGGCAATGATCAACACCGCGGAAGTCTATGTCGCGGTCTTCCACAAGTGAATCTGCAGACCCATGATGAATGAAAGGAAGCGCTCGTGCATCTGCTCATTCTTTGGTTCATCCAACTCTATCGCCGCTTCATTCCCGCGGAAAAGCGGCGGCGTTGTCTCTTCCATGAGTCTTGTTCGGCTTATGTCGAGCGCATGGCCAGAGACTTTGGCGCGTGGGCTGCGCTGCGCGCTTTCGTGCGGCGTTTCCGCTGTTGCCGCCCCGGTTATGGGTTCGAATGGAACACGCCATCTGAAACATGGTTTCTCGTCTGCGCAGACGGTTCGAAGATTCCGGCACCGCAAGTTGCGCAACATCTCGTTGCCGAGTATCAGCTTCTCAAAGCGCATCTAACCTGAATGCTTTATCACCACAAAGACACGAAGACACAAAGTTTTGATTTTTGATTAGTGGCGATCGTCTCGCTTGAAAAACTCGGTTGTTCCTGCCTCCAAGTGATAAGTTTTTTCTTCGTGCCTTTGTGTCTTCGTGGTAGAAATTTATGAATAATCCAGACGAAAGAGTCCTTCATTGTAACCGTCAAAGTTATTTGGCGCGATACCGGTAAGCCTGCGAAAGGGTCGAGAGTAGCCATTGGGCTTGATGGTTTATTGAGTGGCGGCGTCACCGGCACCGAATATACCAATGACGGGGGCGAAGCCCATTTTGATATTGAACCCGGTGCCGGTGAAGTTTATGTTGATGGCGCGACCAAACATCGCGGCAGAATTGCTGGCAGAGTCGTGGTGTATATCTAATACAACGGGGAAGTCGGACTTGCGAAAAAACGCTTTGCGTGCTAAAAAGTATCGGCGCGCAAGTCCGACTTCGCTCGCTTTGCCAGTCCGAGTTATTACCAGAAAAGGAGAGCATATGTCCTGCGTCTATCACATCAATGCACCAATCCTCGGTCATTGCTCTGAGTGTGGCAAAGGCTATTGCGCCGAATGCCAAGTCGAGGTCAAGCATCACGGCAATCTCTGCTTAGACTGCGGTGCTAAGTTTGCCCGGAAAAAGATCAATCAATCCTATGTTGCCATCGGGGTAGGGGTCATCCTTGGTTTAATGATGATATCCCAAGAAGGTGGAGGGTTGGCGGCGGTGATCGCGCCGTATATGTCTTTTTCCATATTCTGGGGATGGCATTCCGCACAAAAGCTTTGGCAGAAAGCAAGCTCTATGGGCTCTGGCTCACTCGCTTCGTCGGTATTCACTCTCTCTATGCGCGTCATGTATGCAATGATCGTTGGCGTGGCCGGAGGCGCCATTCTTCAGTTCAAAAGACATTGGGAAATCGTCAAAAAGCAGCAGCAGCTATCGCTGCAAATACGACCCGCGTAAAAAAGGAGGTTCTCTCATGCCCACCTACATCCATTCCTGTCCCAACTGCGGCCGCGACAAGAACGACATCGGCTGGAGCGCTGCTTATTTCGACGTGTATGAATGCCGTGATTGCGGCCAAAAATATTGCTATGCCTGCCCCGGCAGCAACAATGCGCGCTACTGTCCCAATTGTCAAAGCAAAGAGCGCGAAACGTATGGCAGAGTTTCGAAACCCTGAAGGAGGAATCCATGAAGCAGCAAATTCTCGAACAAGCCGAAGAAAGATTCTATTTCAAAACTTCTCATCTCTTTTGGCATGTGCTGACCGGCCTTGGCGGGTTGGCGCTCATCGGCGGCATTCTAATTTATCTTTGGGGCATTACGCCCTCGATAAAACCGGGTGTGACAAAACCGGTTTACCCCTCGCCCATAAAAGTCGAGGCGTCGGAGATCATTCAACGCATTAAACCGCCTGCGCCAGCGTCGCAGAGCTCAACTCAAACACCCACGAATCATACTGAAACGCCGGCGGCTCCGACTCAGACGCAAACGGTTGCAATCATAGACAGCGCGGCGCGGGCTTATCAGGTTGCGATGGACAGCCTGAAAGCATTACTGCCTCCGAATTACTATAGTTGGGAGACGGTAGGGCATTGGGAGCAGCAATGGTATACCCGTCGCTGGGTGGTGGAGGCGTATGGCATTAATGACAAGCTCAACGCAGCGTATCAGAAAGTGAATGCCTCGGGATACGGGCCGGTAACGCAACTGTTGAATGCGTACATTGCTTTGGTGGCGCCGTACCCGGTGCGACAGAGATTGTCGGCTTTGGAGGCTGCCATCGAAATCAGCAAGGAAGACGTGGCAACTTCGGTTGCCAATGTGCAACTCCTGCAAGCGGCCGTTCCTCACTTTTCCACCGGCGCCACCGACTATCTGCATGCGCTCGCAGCCTTTGGCCAGAGAAATCCTCGCGACGGCCGGACGTTCATTCAATATGTGAGCGCGATCGCTCCCAAGTTCGAAAGCCTGGAGCGCAAAAACATGCTGCGCGTCATGATCGAGTCATATTATTCCTATTTCAATGATGTCGGCAGACAGCAGGAAGCGACCAATCTGTTTGTGGAGATGCTGCCCTCTTTTTCGACGGCGGATCAGGCCAAGGCCATGGGAGAATATTATCAAGTCTTCGTGCAGAGAAACTCCGAGCGTGAGCGTCAGATCCGGGAGCTTGATGTGCAATACCAGAGCGAGCTGAGTCTGGCGGAAGAAGTCCTTGCGCAAAAAAAAGCGAATAAGGCGAGGTTGCGCAGCCTGGCATGGCGGGTCGTTGCCGGCAGTGTGGCGGCGATCGCTTTCATTGCGCTGTTCTTGGTGCTGCTCTCCATTCAAAGGAACCTCCGACAACTACGGGAATTGGCGATAAAGTGAAGCGCGTCAGCGTCACAGGCCTGCAACTCAACATAGCGGCGGCGGTTTCTTCGGCGCTGCTATTCATGGTCCCAACTGTCAAAGCAAAGAGCGCGAGACTTCCGGTCGCGTTTCGCGGCCGTGAGTAATACTCGCTTGGAATGAAAGTGTAGACGAGTCGAGTTGAATCCGCCTCATGAACTGCGTCTCTGATCATGCTCAAATCATCCTCGGCGCGTGCTGCGAATGCAAAGCGGAATATTGCGTCTCGTGCGTCGTGCCGCATCCGAGCAGCAATGAAGTGAAGCTTTGCCGGGAGTGCGGCGTGATATTGTTGCGGCAGTGTTTGCGCCGTTCTCTGCTCGTTGCGTGCGGCGGAATTTTGCTGGGAACGGGCCTCACGTCCTTTTGGCATTGGAGCCTGCGCGCGAGCCTCGGCTTAACTTTGACCACGGGCTATGTTTCCTGGTCGTTCTTTTGGGGCTGGCATTGCGGCGCGCTCACATGGCAAAGCATGTATGAACGCTTGCGGCATTGGCTGCGGATCGAAGCGTTGGCATTGTCGTTTTTGTTGGTGATTCGCATATGTGCTGCAATTATGCTGGGCATTTGTGGCGGAGCGGGCTTGCAGACTTGGCGGACAATTCGAAAGTTGCGTCAACGTTGAGAGAGGCTATCTCATTTTGAGCACATGCTCTTCACTTCTTGGAGTGCTTTGTATGGTAAGGAGAGAATGTGATGCACAATAAATTTATCTTGTGGCTCATTTTCGTTTTGGGATTGAGCTTCCCACAGAGTTCGTTCAGTCAAACCCATCCCTATCCCATCATCTTCATTCACGGCATCAATAGCGAGGACGAAACGTGGAAGACCACAATTCATTACTTTCGCGATCGATTCGGCTGGAACGATCCTTATCATGATGCGCAAGACCCCAACGGCCAGGGCATCTTTCACGCCGTTCTCGACACGAGCGCCCTTTTCACACGCCGCGGCTTGGACGTGGTGTTCGATTTTCCGAACGAGCACAACGACCTTTATAACGGCAATCTCTACGCGATCAACTTCCATAACTGGTGGAATGCGACAACCGGGGAACTTTTGCCTAGACAGAATCGCAGCCTGACTACGAACAGCAATTTTTCCGAGAGCAATGAAGCGGCCATCACCAAACAAGGTTACGCGCTCGGCGAGATGATTCGCAAAGTGCTCGCTGCCACCGGGGCGCAAAAAGTTGTGCTTGTCGGGCATTCCATGGGCGGGCTTGCGGCGCGCGAATATTTGCAAAGGCGCGAGGCCAACGGCGCTCCGCAATGGTGGGCTTTTCCCAATGAAGAAAATGGCCATCGCGTTGCCAAGCTTGTCACCATCGGAACGCCGCACGCCGGCTCGAACATGACCGAGTTCGGCGGCATAATCGGCGTGAATGAAAAATCCGAAGCCGCGCGCGATCTCACTTACAACTACTTCACGTTCGGCCCTCCCAACTTTCGTGATAATCCCGATCACGGCGTGTATCTCTTCGGCGGCGCAGAGAGCATCATTCCTGTCAATGTCTGGCCGAACGCGGATATCGGCTATCTTCATCGCGACGTGAATTGCAACGGCGGCCTCGACGACGTGATCGTGGGCATCAATTCGAACACGCAAATCCGTGCCGACAATATCAATATGCCGCTGCCGCGCGAAGTGGATTACACGTGGATCGTTGCCGACGTGAGCGGCGTCAATGGCGACGGCGCGGTGCGCGCGGACCGGCAATACTTGGATAGCGTAGGCGACACGCTGATGATTCGAAAGTATCATTTCACGCAGACCGGCGATTATGAAGCGCTCTTGCGCGGCCTCGACGAGCCGGACAAATCGCACTTGGCTTATGAGATCGCGCTCGGGCGCAGTTATCACTTCTTCTCGAACCTCGGCACGAATGCGCCGGTGACCGACACGGATTGGTTCGCATTCAATCTCGCACAGAGCGGCGCGGTTGCGATTTATTTGACGAATCTGCCCACGCAAAACAACAACGCCACAACGCAGGTGGCTTTGTATGAAGAGAACGATACGGATAACGCGCTCGTTTCCGGTGTAAACTTCGGCGGGCGCAACACGATCTATCTCACTTCGCCCATGCTTGCCGCCGGCGAATACGTGCTGCGCGTTGTGTCCGCGCCGAATGCGATGAGCTGGAACCATCCGGCCACGCTCGCCGTCGTTTATCGCGACCCCAATCAGCCTTCTTATCATCTCAACGTGACGGAATCCGCGGCCAACGCGATTGATCCGGCGATTGCAGTTGCTTCGAACGGCACGAGCCACGTGGTATGGCAGGATGATCGCGACGGCAATTGGGAAATTTACTTTGCCAAAATCGACGGTGCCGGCAATTTCATTCTGCGCGACGTCCGCGTGACCAACAATTCCGGCGCTTCCACCAAGCCGGACATTTCCCTTGATGGCAACGGACGGAGTTATATCGTTTGGCTTGAAGGCGGCAACGTCAAGTTTTGCGTGTTGGATCAAAGCGGCAACAAGATCGTCAACGACGTGACGCTTTCCGGAGGCGACTCGGACAACCCCGCAATCTCGACCATCGAGAGCGGGCGCAGCCACGTCGTGTGGCAGCGCCGCGAGATTACTTTTTATTACGTCTACTTCGCGCAATTCAATGTGACCGGTCAACGCATCGGTAACGAAGTGCGGCTTTCAAATTGGGATCTGATCGGCGGTATAGATAAATATCCCGCTATCGACAATGACGCCGCAGGCAACAGCTATGTTCTCTGGCGCGATTTCAATCATCAAGCACCGCCGTTCACGCACGCACTGTATTACGCGAGAGTGAACGACAATCGCACCATCTTCGCGCAGCTTCGCGTGCTCAACCGGGAGAACGCGGATCATCCCTCGATCGCGCAAGGCGGCCCCTCTCTTTTTCTTTTGTGCTCCGATAATCGCGGCAGCGGCTCCGGCATTTATTCGATCACGGGTACGGATCGAGATTATCGCGTGGATGAGGCAGGCGTGCGCGCCACAAATCCCTCGGTGGGATACGATGACACGCGAACGGCTTTCATTACATGGGAAGACGAACGCGATCAAAACAAAGAGATTTATTTTACCAAGATCGATGCCTTGGGCGTGAAAGGCCCGGACACGCGCGTAACGGATACGCCCGGAACCTCTTCGAACCCGGAGATGGAAACGGACGGCGCCGGGAATTTCTTTTTGGTGTGGCAGGATAATTCCGGCGGCGATTGGGACGTTTGGATCACGCGCGGCACGGCGCCTTTCAACGCGCAAGTCTTGCCGGATTTGACTGCGACAGCAGTAAGCGGTCCGGCCAATGGCACAACCAACGTTCCTGTCGAAATCAACGTCACCGTGCAACGCTCTGCCGGCCCGCTCAGCAAAGGCACATATGTTTTCGTACACGTCTATGCCTCATTGGATGCACAGCTCGACGCCGGCGACGCCGTGATCGGCCAATCCACGGAAGCGCAATTTCTCAACAGCGAGCTGAATACGCGCGGCACGGCCACGGCCATGATTCCGTGTTTGCTGCCGGAAAACGCCGGCGCATATTATCTCATTGCCGTTGTCGATCCCACGAACTTTCACTCCGAGCAGGACGAAAACAACAACGCGTTGCTCGGCGGACAAGTGATCGTTACGCCGAGTACGACGCAATTATTTCAGTTGAGTTTTCCTTTGCAAGGGCTTGATCCTTTCACGGCGAACCTCAATTCGGTTTTTGATCACAGCATGACGAACAGGTACGGCAAGGATGAAATCGTGATCGGCTACACAGGCGAGAAAGGGGAGAAAAAGTTCGGCGACAATGAAGACGGCTACAAACAACTCGGCGGCGCGGATTTTTTTGTGAACGGCAATTACACCGCCGCGAACTTAGGAACGGCTTTTCTTTTTTACGACGGCCACCCCGGTATTGATTATCGCGCGAGCAGCGGCGTCGAGATTTACGCGGTGGCAGACGGCATCGTGAGCAGTATCGAAGGCACGAAAGACGTGCCCACCGGCTTCGGCACTTTAGATATCGATCACGAGAACGGTTATCACACGTTTTATCTTCATCTCTCACGATATGCGAAAGAAAAAGGCGACCGGGTGGCGCGCGGCGAGTTGATTGGCTACGTTGGAGCAACCGGCACGAAAGGCGCACACTTGCACTTCGAAGTGCGCAAAGCCGGCGTCGCGATCGATCCTTATGGCTGGCAGGGCCTTGGCGACGACGCTTATGCTCTTCAACCCAATTCGTTTCTCTGGGAGGTTGCCACGGATCAAACCGAGTGGAATTTCGATACGACGTTTGAGAAGTGGCGCACGAAAGACGCTTTGAATCAAGGCGTGAACGTTGCCTTGGGAGGCAAATGGGTGATCGACCCCGGCAAAGATCCCGGTATCGTCAGCCCCACATTGACGAACGTGGAGGCCGAACAATTTCCCGAGCTGGAAATACGTATGACCGCGAAAGGCAGCGGCGCCTCGCGCGCACAAGTTTTCTTCAAGCTCGCTCCCGACCAAAAATTTTCTGAAACGTTGAGCGCGGAGTTCGAGCCGGGCGTGCAGCTTGGAAATGACCCGCAAATCTATCGCGCGGTGTTGTCCCGGCATCCGCTCTGGCGCGGCCGTATCGTTGAAATCCGCATCGATCCGATTGCAACGGGCGATCCTCGTTCCGATGCGGATTTGCTTTTTATCGACTACGTCAAATTCAATCGCACGATCACGAACGTAGAGAGTCGTTCGGAGGCGTTGCCGCGAGTTTATCAACTTTTCCAAAATTATCCCAACCCCTTCAATCCTGAAACCACCATCAAGCTCGCCTTGCCCTCTGCCGGACAGGTAACGCTTCGACTCTACGACCTCCTCGGCCGGCGCGTGCGCACTTTGTTGGAGCGGTACATGCCCGCGGGATACTCGGAGATCGTATGGGATGGCCGAGACGAGTATATCCGCGTTATGCCGAGCGGCGTTTATCTTGTCCGCATGCAAGCCGGAGACTTTTCGGCGAATCGAAAAATAATTTTGATGCGATGATTTCGTATGATCCACTTTCGATAGAACACTCTGAAAACGACGCTTGGATGACGCTAACTTTTCGGCGCCGCTCTCCAGAACAAAGGCTTACGCTCGAAAAACGCGCATCATCGTCGGCCTCATAACCCAAAGGTCGCAGGTTCAAATCCTGCCCCCGCTACGAACGTAAGTGCATGGTTTTAAATAGAAAGGGAATCCCCGTGATTCCCTTTTTTATTTGGTGCGCGGGACAAATATGGACATCTTTTGACACCCTTTAGCGCTAAAATAGCGCTTGAGATTTCGATAAGAGTCGGGGAGGAGTCTATGCGGCGCGGCTTGTTTGATTTTTCACTCCACTTCGCCCGGCAATCGAGTATGTGGAGGACGTGCTCTTCATGTATCGTGTGCCATTACTTTTCTGCGACAATACCGCTTTCTTCTTGCATCTTGTTGATGATCATGTATATTGCGCCTCGGAGTTGATTCCCCACATTTCAACTCCAGGGGAAGACAGAAGCGCCCGGTTCTTCAAATCTTTCGCCGCCCGCTTGTGCCATCCCGACCAAATCCGGAAGATTCCAAGTGAGGTCGGTATGCTCGTCTTTGCTTTTTATTTTTCTCGTGACCCGCATTGGGTGACTCTCGCCTGGCCCTACTTCTCGGCTGACATTACTCTACACTCTCCTCTTCGACCGTTACGCTCCTCGCATTCTGTTTTGCACAAACACAAACAAGCCATATGCCCAAATCACCCTCGGAAATCCGGCATCTGCTGGTCGCGCTGCTGGGCCGCACGCCGCAGGTGTTGACCGAGACACTGTATGCGCTTTGCGTGCAGGAGCGCATACCAATTTCGGAAGTCTCGGCTATTTCCACGCAGGAAGGCCGCCAAATCGCATGCGACAAATTGCTCGGTAAAGAAGATGGGCGCTTTTATCAGTTGCAGCGGGATTATCCGATGCAGTGCCGCCAGCTTCGCTTTTCTGCGAAGCAAATCTTCGTTGCACATGATGGCCTGTTGCCCTTGCACGATATTCAAAGCCGCCGCGACAGCGAGAATTTTTTGGAATTGATTCTGCGTGTGCTATGGGAAAAAACGAGCGACGCGCAAACTGCAGTACATTGTTCTTTAGCTGGCGGGCGCAAAACCATGAGCAGCTATATGGCGCTCGTGAGTATCCCCTCGGTGAACCCATATCTGAACTAACGGAATGAAAGCACTTACTGAGC
>CAYNDW010000222.1:0-9202 GCA_964395375.1 uncultured Cytophagia bacterium | reverse complement strand
GTGTTTCGCGTTTTGATTCAAACTCCAACGAGGAGGGAGTTCGACATGTTCATACGCACGCTTTGTATTTCGGCGATTGCGTTGTTGCAGCGCGTTGCGAAAACGCAATCGCTCCCATTACACCCCCCTGCCCCCCTCAAGGGGGGAATTATCCGAGCATGTTTCGGGAGAACATTGCAAACGCGCCACCACACCATTCCCCCCTTGAGGGGGGCCAGGGGGGTGTCGCTCAAAATTTCACGCTATCACATCGCGCGTACTTTACTCTTCACTCTCCTCTTCCTCACTAATCAAACCTCCTCCGCGCAAACGCTTGCGTTCAACACCGACAGCGCGTACGCGAACCTCGAACATCTTGCCGTCACTATTGGGCCGCGTATGATGGGCTCGCCGAATGAACGTACCGCGCTCGCGTGGGCCGCGCGCAGGTTTGCAAGCTTCGGCGCGGACACTTCGTATGTCATGCCCATTCCGCACACGAAGAGCATGAACACCAACTCCGGCACCGCGGTCGGCATCTTCCCCGGACGCACGGATAGCATGATTGTCATCGGCGGCCACATCGACTCCGACTTTCGCGAGAACCCCGGCGCGAACGACGACGCTTCGGGCACGGCCGTCATGCTCGAACTCGCGCGCGTGTGGAGCACGAAGCCGCATCGTTATACGCTCGTGTTCGCCGCGTTTGGCGGAGAAGAAGGCGGGCTGATCGGCTCGAATTGGTTCGCGGATCACTTCGAACACATAAAGCGCGTGGCCCTCATGCTGCAAATCGATATGGCGGGCAGCGACGAGGAACTTGTGCCCTTTCTGGAAACACGCGAAGCACAGGCGCCGGAATGGCTCGTGCAAGACGCGTTCGCCTTTGATCGCGCGCTCGGCTTCAACAGCTTGCAATATCCCACGCACTTTTTTTCTCTTAATACGAGCCTCCCCGGCGGCGGCGCGGGTTCGGATCACGAGCCGTTTTTGCAGAAAGGCATACCCGCGATTGATTTCACCGCGGGCGTCAACACCTCGCCCATTCACACGATCAATGATCGCATGGCCTTCATCAGTCAGAAATCGCTCACGCGCAGCGGCTACTTAGTCGAGGCTATGCTGCAGAAGTATGACGGCCGCGGCATTCCGAAGCAACGCAGCGGGCATTATATGCTCTGGCAAATTTTCGGCGGCGTGTTCTTCGCGCCGAATTGGGCCGTGCTTGCGTTCAACATGCTCGCCTTGTTGCTCGGCGCAATGGCTTTCGCGCGCAGCCGCGGCGAGCGCATGCACCTTGACCAAGCCGCGCGTGCGCGTTTCTCCTGCACGAAGATTTTTTTCATGCTCATTATCGTCGCCGTGTTCATGCAACTCGGCGAGGCGCTCCTGCAAACGATCAAGGGCTTGCGCTTTCCATGGTTCGCGCACAGCAATGAATATCTGCCCTTCACCGCGTTGTGGGCGTTGCTCGGCGCGTGGCTCGCGTTGCAGCTCACGCGGCGTTGGCGCTTCACGCCCGAGGCGCATTCCTATTTGTTGCGTGCGCTCCTCTTCACGTTCTTGCTCACGATATTGTTCTGGCTCGGCGCGCCGCGCTTGGCGTTTTATCCCGCGCTCTCGCTGGCGCTCATCAGCTTGGCCGTGTTCATTCCGAGCACGTTGTTGAAAACTCTCTTCACGCTCGCCGCGCCGTGGCCGCTGTTGCGTATCATGTTCAACGAAGCCTGGGGTCTGTTCAGCCGCACCTGGCCGCGCGGTTTAATGACCATGGAAGGCTTCGGGCCGGCGCTGGCAATTAGCGCGGTCCTCGCCGCGCTTGTGGTGCTCTGGTATTTGCCCGTGCCCTATGCGTTCGCGTATGTTTTCACCCGGCAACATAAAACGCTCGCGTTTCTCAAAGCGCTACGCCATCCCGTGTGCGGCTTGCTCGTGCTGTTCGCGATTTTTGGTTATGGCGGCTACTTGTACGGCTTGCCCGCATACAACGACATGTGGCGCGCCTCCTTGCGCGTGGCTGCGAGTTATGATTTGAATAAAAAGCTGAGCAAGCTCGAACTTATCGGGGATGAATACTTTCGCGGCGTGACCGTGCAATCCGCGGCATTAAATCAAACCCTTGACGAAGCGGATCACAAGATGGAGTTTCCCTCGGACTTCACCGCGGAGTGGGTGTCAATCGCCGGCGAAGAAACGCGCGCGCCAAGTGACTCCGGCCTGGTGAAAATTGCTTGGACGCTGACTAGCACGCGACCGTGGTATGACGTGAAGGTGGCTTTGCGCGCCGATACGCTGGCGCTGACGCGCGTGCAATCAGATTTGAAATTCGCGGAAGCAAAAACCGGCGTCACCTTTCGCTGGTCCGCCGACCCCGCGGACACGTTGCGTTTGCAAGCCGCGTTTCATCTCGCGCCAAAAGCCAAGTTGATTCGCACCGTCACCGCAACGTATGCGGAGATGCCCATGCCGATTACGGTCACCGCGAAATATGCAGACGTGATCTATCGCACGGAAGTGGTGCGGCGCGATACGCTGTGACGCGCGAACGAATTTTGGGCGGACACGGAAACGGAACAGCTCACGGAAATTTTCCGCTTTCGTTAAAATGTCATCCTGCAAGGAACTTCCCTCGCGTTCGGCTGTATTCCCAGCGCGAGGGAAGGTTCTTGCAGAATGACAATTCGAGGGGACGCGAGTTACAAACCAACTTGCAACGGGTATAAAACCATTCTCCCTCTGTTTTGAGTTCAAAATTCATCTTCTCTAAACGCGCATAAAAAATGAAACCACCTTTCTATCAAAAAAAATCGCCGCTGTTGCTTGCCGGATTGGGACTGCTCGGTCTCGCGGCTTATTTTTTTGTAATGGCCGGCTCGCCGCTCGCGCGGCTCCTGCGGTTTGAAAAAACCCGCGAGGAAATTTTGGCGCAAGCGCAGCAAGCCTTCGAAGCTTCGCCGCTGGCGCAAGCAGGTTTGCACCGTGATCACGAAGTCACGGTCTCCAACGAGCTCTTGCAATACGCGCAGCAACACACTCTGCCCGATAGCGCGCGCGCGCAACTTTCCTACGCGCGTTGGGAAGTGCGCTGGGGCGGCGAGATCAAAACCGAGGAAGGCAAAAAACAGAAGTCGCATTTTGCTTTGGAGTATGATTTATCCGGCAAGCTCGTCGGCTTCAGCCAATCTTATCCCGGCTTGAAAGATTCGGTCAAAGTGCCGGAAGCCGAGGCCATGCGCCGGGCAAAAGAATTTTTGCACGCGCAGGGCCTCGACACGGCAACGGTGCGGCTGTCGCAAAAGAAAATCACGGAAGAAGATCAAGTTTCGAAATATAATTTCAAGTTCGAACGCGCGTTCCCGTTGGCCGGGGAGTTGACGGAAAATTTTTCCATCGACGTTGCCGGCAGCGAGGTCACGGATTTCAATCGCACCGTGAATCCGGCGAAAAGCAACGAAGATCAATTCGACGCCGAAAAGATCGCCGAGATCGTTGCCTTCATCAGCGCCGTCGTAACGTGGATGGTTTTCGGCCTTTTTCTCGCCGTGATTTTTTTTCGCAGATTTCGCCACGATGAGTTGGAATTTAAGCGCGCGTGGTGGTGGGGTTTGCTAGGCTTCGTGCTGACGGCCGCGATGGCTACTTTTCAAACCTGGCCGGAATGGGCCGGTATATTATTGGGTAGCGGATTGGGCGGCGGATTTGTGGGAATCGCATTGGTGCTTGTTTTTACCACGACCGATTCTTTTTGCCGCGACATTTGTCCGGAAAAAATGGTGTTGACGGACCTCGTGCAGCGGGGCCAATTGCGCGTGCAAGAAATCGGCGCAGCGATCTTGCGCGCGGTGTTCATTGCCGGCGCTGCGTTGCTCGCATGGAGTTTGATCTTGCGCCTCACGCCCCTCACGGGTTGGGGATATTTTGAAATCGATCAAGAGCGCCTATGGTTTCTGCGCGATCGACGCTATTGGGCAGGCAATACGCTCTCGCTGCTAATCGGCGTTTGTTTCACTGGACTCATACTCGTCAGCTTTTGGCAAGCGTATTTGCAAAGCAAGATCAAACGCAGCGCGATATTCTTTATCGCGTTCATGCTGTCGCTGCATCTGGCCGGTTTTTATAATCAGTTCATCAAGCCCAACTGGCTCGGCGCGATTCTGTGTTTGCCGCTCACCGCGTTGTGGACGTATTTCCTGATCCGCGAAGATTTTCTCACCAGCTTTTGCGCGCTCGCGATTTTTTATCTGTTCTCCTCATTAGCGATCTCACCCGCGAGCTTGATTGCCGGGCCGCTGCCCTGGTACGTACTTTGGCTTTTAATATTCGTGTTCCTCGGCGTCTTTTTTTATCGCAGCCCGCATCGCGCCGAAGACTTCGAAGATTACGTTCCCGAATACGTCAGCCGCATCGCCGCGCGCGAACGGTTTTTGAAGGAGCTGGAGATCGCGCGCAACGTGCAAATGCGTTTTCTGCCCGCGCGCACGCCGCAATTCCCCGGCTTGGAACTCGCGAGCATCTGCCGGCCCGCAATGGAAGTGGGCGGCGATTATTTCGACTTCGTGCCGCACGGCCAAGAGGCGTTGAGCGTGTTCATCGGCGACGTTTCGGGCAAAGGCGTGTCTGCCGCGTTTTTTATGACCATGGCAAAGGGCATCATCAAAACGTTGGTGAAGCGCATGGCCTCGCCCAAACAATTGCTCACGGAGATGAACGAGGTCTTCTATGAAAACTCGCCGAAAGAAATTTTTATCAGCCTGATCTACGGCTACTTTGACATGAACAAGAAAACCTTGACTTTCGCGCGCGCGGGCCATAATCCGCTGATCGTGCACAAAAGCCAGGGCGAAGAGCCGGAACTGTTGCACCCCAAAGGCTTGGCCATTGGCATGGATAGCGGCGTGCATTTCGCGCGAACCATTGAAGAGATCACGGTGCCGCTCGCGCCCGGCGATACGTTTGTGTTTTATACCGACGGCATTTCGGAATCGATGAACACCGAGGGCGAGGAGTTTGGCGAAGACAAGTTGTGCGTGATGGTGAATGCCGGCGTCAATGAAGGCGCTACGGCTTTATTGGAGAGAATCACCGCGGAGGTCAATGCCTTTGCCGAGGGCGCGCAACAGCACGATGACTTTACGATGGTGGTGGTGAAGGTGAAAGGCGTGGAGTGATGGAGCGGTGGAGTGGTGGATTGGTGGAGTTAGGATGATTGAACGTGACTCCATTACTCCATCAATCCATTACTCCATCGCTCCAACAATCCCCCGTTCACCGATGCAAACTCACTTGCAAATCCAACACGGCGCGGTTGGCGCGTAGTTTGTGACCGTTGTTGGGTATGCGCACACCGAGGCGAAGCTGAAGGAAGTTGAGACTGGCAGGCAAGCTTTCGAGATGATACTCGGCTTTCACACCGCCGTAAATAAATTTGCGCGTGTGATTCAAGTCGCTGTGCTTGCGATCGGTTTCAACGCCCCAACCGAAATACCCGGTGAAAAGTGTGTTGTACGCGATGTCATAAAGCAAACGCGCGGTAAGTTGATCCCTTCCCAGAAAAGTCATGTCCTCAATCGTGACCGTATCATTTTCCACCCAGCGATAACCCGCCTCCACGACCACCACGCCCGGCAGCTTAAACAAATCGCGAATGAGCGGCGGCTCGGTCACATGCAAGATCAAACCCGCGGAAGTTTCGCGCTTGCCCGCGTAGCGCAGATAGGCGCCGCGCAGCCAATGATTGCTATTGCCCGTGGGCGGAAAAATATGCCGCTTGAAAATTTTGCTTGCGGAGCTGTTGTAATAGCTGTGCCGCCACGGCATGTGCTTCGTTGCGGCGAGTTTTTTATGGCCCGTCTTTTCCAAGCTGTCGGTCGTGGCGTTGTGTTGATAGGTCCATTGCTCCTTGTGCCAATCCCGCAAGCGTTGATAAAGCTCCGTGCGTTTGCCTTTATCCAACTCCAGCCAACTCTCCTTTTTCGGGCCGCCGAGTTTTTCAAACTTTGCTCCGAAGCGCAACCAGCGCGTTGAATCTTCCCCGGTTTGAATTTCCTTCCGCTCGCGCAACGCCCAGATCTCGTCGTAGAGTTGCTTTAAATCTTCCACGTTGATCAAACGATAGCGCCACTCGCTTTGATATTTTTCTTTGGGAGGAAAACAACGCGATTCGGGCTTGCGTGGGAAAGTCATCCACGATTGATAATTGCCGAACGCGCCCAAGCCGGAAGAGGCTTGCGTATCGCGTGTGCCCCAAAGGTTTGCTGCTTGCCAATTTGCATCATAGCCCGGATTTAAACTGCCGTCGCCGTTACGGTCGGGCGCGGAGGCATGGCCGCCCAACTCCGTTAGAATCACGATTTCCTCGAGCGGCGTGTCGCACAAGAGCACGTTGTTGGGAACCATTTCCGTATGGCCCGCGCCCACCACGGCGAGCGGCGTGAATTGGAATTTTTTATCGCTCGGCATCCCCTTGGCCCAAACCGGCGCGAAGACATAGACAAATTCGATATCTTGCGGATGGCCTTCCAACCCGGTGTCGTTGAGATAGTACATCCAATAGCGAAAAACCTCGATGCGCTCGACCTCCTCGCGCACACGCTGAAAGTAATCCTGCTCGCGCTTGCGAAATTGTCGATCGCTGCTGAGCAGGCTGTGAAACTCGCGCACGGACAGGCCGCGTTTGTCTTTATCCCAAAACACCCACACCTCGCGGTGCGCTTGTGCACTGGCATCGTAGGCTTTCAGCAAGCCGTGCCAGGAGCGCTCGGGGCGAATCATTTCCAGCGTGAGTTGCTGCGCCGAGGTTTGCCTTTGCGTTGGCTCCCATGTAAACGCGGTGTAGAATGGAATCGTGGGGAAATATTCTTCGCTGGAGGCAAACCACAAGATGGGCGCGTACGCGAGCGCTTGGGTGGAGTCTTGCGCTTGCGCCAAACGCAAACTGTCTTCGGGTGAAATTGCTCCGCGCAGAGAAGCTGCCTCGCCCTCTGCAATTGAATCCCGCGCCAGCATTATCCCAACCGCAAAAACGAGCAGCCGAAACCAACGACGATGTGCTTTCATATTCAACCTCACGCTAAAAGTGCTCCGTGTGCATGAAACGAGGGCGGATAAGCCTTCGCCTCCACACAAATATAGACGCTCGCGAGGTCGCGATCCTCTCATCTTAAAAACACAAATGCCCTGGCTGCGAGATAACGCAACCAGGGCATATTTTTTTTTAAAACGAAAAGCGCTGTGCTTAGAACGCGGAGGCGGTTGTGCGTTGACGGCGTGGTCCGCTGCGCGAAGGGCCGCTCGCGCGACGACGTGGGCCGCCCGAGGTACCCGAGGCACCGTTTTCACGACGGCGTGGTCCGCCGCCAGTAGCGCCGTTCGAAGCTCCGTTTTCGCGGCGACGGGGTTTTCCATTCGACCCGGAACTGCCGAAACGGCGTTCGGAAAAAGAATGTCTTCGACCCGACCGTCCCTGGCGCTCATCCCGATGATCCGGTGCTTCGACCGTGGGCTTGCCTTGATAATCAAAATCCGCAAGCTGGTGGCGCGGAATGTCGCTTTTGGTCAAGCGTTGAATCGCGTAGAGAAAACTTTCTTCTTCATGCGCCATCAAGGTCAACGCCTCGCCAATCGCTTGGGCGCGTGCGGTGCGACCGATGCGATGCACGTAATCTTCCGGCGTCACCGGCACGTCGTAATTGACGACGTGGGAAATGCCTTCGATGTCAATACCGCGCGCAGCGATGTCGGTGGCCACGAGAATGCGAAACTGCCCGCTGCGGAAACCTTCGAGCGCGGCAATGCGCTGGCCCTGGGTGCGATCACCGTGCAAACGCCCGGTATCGAAACCATAGCCTTCAAGCTGGCGCGCTAGGCGTTCTGTGCGCACTTTGGTGCGGGTGAAAATTAAAACGGACTTCATTTCCTGGCGATAAAGCAATTTGAGCAAGAGATCCATTTTCAAGCGCTGCGGCACCGGATAGACGGCTTGCTTCACGCCCGCCACGGGTTGCGATTGCCGGCCCACTTGAATCATCTCGGGCTTTTGCAAGATTTCATGCGTGAGCGCGAGAATCTCTTTCGGCATGGTCGCGGAGAACATCATGGTTTGGCGCTGCTTGGGCAAACGCGCGATGATGCGCTTGACGTCGGGCAAGAAGCCCATGTCGAGCATGCGATCAGCTTCATCCAGCACAAAAAACTCGATACCATTCAAGTTGCCAACGCCGCGTTTGAGATGATCAAGCAAGCGGCCGGGCGTTGCGACGATGATGTCCGTGCCGAGACGCAATGCGCGCTCTTGCGGCGGGATACCGACGCCGCCATAGATCGCGGCTGTGTACAATTTGCTGCGCTTGGCCAAGGCCGCGAACACTTCATTAACCTGCACGGCCAACTCCCGCGTCGGCGTCAAAATCAAGGCGCGCGTCTTAGAACTGGAGGTGTGATGCAGCTTGTTGAGAATGGGAAGAGCGAACGCCGCGGTTTTGCCGGTGCCGGTTTGCGCACAGCCGATCAGATCACGGCCGGAAAGTGCGATGGGCAAAGCCTGGGCTTGAATCGGGGTGGGAACTTCATAACCATACTGCTGCAACGCTTTGAGCAAATCCGCGTGCAATCCAAAGGATTGAAACGACATACTACTCCTAATGAAAGGGATGAGATAAGCCAGTGGTTCGGGAATCTTTTTGTCTTCCGATCAAATCTCGAACCGTTCCGCCAAATTGTGGCTTAGGAAGGAGTCGTTCGCAGGAGCGCCGGAGGCCTAACGGCCGGTGGGGCAAGCCTAGCTGAGAGAGTTGAGAAGAATTTCGGCAAAGACCACGAGGGCAGTTTGCTGACGATAGCCAGTTGATTGTAGGTCACTATCGCGTGCAATCGCACCATGCCGCAGCCCGCAAAAACTTCTCGCGCCGCCCGAAGGGATTGCACGGGGCTATCATACGACATTGCGGGTGGAAAAACAAGAGGGAAGATTTTTAAAATTTGCGTTCGTCCCCGCGATGAATCGCGGGGCTAGGAGATGCAAGCGTGATAAATCACGCTAGCAAATCGAGGGCGCTTTAGCGTCCTTCCACCTCCTAGCCCCGTGCCTCGGCACGGGGCGGTACCGGGCGGAATGCGGCGATCAATCGCGCGCGCGATCCACCCCGCGATGAATCGCGGGGCTAGGAGATGAAAGCGTGATAAATCACGCTAGCAAATCGAGGGCGCTTTAGCGTCCTTCCACCTC
>CAYNDW010000221.1:0-9203 GCA_964395375.1 uncultured Cytophagia bacterium | reverse complement strand
GATGCCGGCCAAAATGAGCAGAGTGAAATTTGCGAGCGGCCCGGCGAGCGCCATCCACGCGGCGCGTTTGGGGTAACGCATGCGCCACATGGGATCATAGGGCGCGCTGGCCCAACCGAGCATCCATCCGCTCAAGAGAAAAGATAAAATCGGCACAACCACAGTGCCGAGCGGTTCGCGCTGAATGTGCGGCCAAGGGTTGAGCGAAACCTGTCCGCCTTCATAAGCTGTCAAATCGCCGCCGAGTTTTGCGGCCCACGCATGCGCCGCCTCGTGGCACGTGGTGGAGAAAAGAAAAACGAAATACCACAGTGGCAGGTCGGCAAGATTCTCCGGCATGCACTCTCCTTATTCCATTTAAAGTTCAAGCGTTGCAAAAAAAAGCAAAGATTTTTCACACGGAGCAAACAGAGTACACGGAGCTTACAAAGCTAAAAGAATTTTCCATACCTGACCTTCTCTATTGACTCTGTTTGCTCCGTGTTCATCTTTTTGGTTTCGGCTCGTCCGGGTTGTGTGGTTGAAGGATGAAAACAAAAGCAGAGGCAGTTCAAATTTTAAATTGAAAATTTGCAATTGAAGATTTTACAATCTTCTGTAAGCTCGCCAAGTTCACGATTGACAAAAGGCCCGTGCCTGCTTATCTTGCGCGCAAGATATACTCAAAGTTTCTCGTTTTGGCAAGAGGCAAAAAATGCATAGCGAATACGTCGAAGCCTGGCAGCGCCGCTTTGAGCAGGAGCGCATGAAGGCAATCGCGTTGGCAAAGCATGCGCGGACATTTTTGCCCCAAGCTTTTGAGCTTTTGAAAGGCTACGGCGCAACCCGCGTCATCCTATTCGGCTCGCTCTGCCGTCCCGAAAAATTTCATGCGCGCTCGGATCTCGATCTCGCGGTGAGCGGCATTCCCTCCGACAAATTTATTCGCGCGAGCGCGGATGTGATGATGGCTCTGGATTGGCCGACGGATATAAAGCGGTGGGAAGAACTGGATGATTTTTTTCGTGAAATGATTTTAAAACGCGGCGAGATGTTATATGAAAAATGAAGTTGAGATTCCGGTACTCATCGTGGTTATGAATTGCAGCCGGAGCGCGTCGAGCAGTTGGTCGGCTTGTGCGTTGCGGTCTTGCCGCGATTTGTGAAAGAGATCGAAAACTTTATTGCATTCTTGACGGGCATCTATCATAGCAGCCAAAGGCTTTTCCCCAACGGATAAAAGCGGCCAACTGATATAAGTCTCGTTTCCGTTGGCCGCCCTTATCCGTTGGGAAAATACTTTTGCCTCACTTCATCTCCACCTTCCGCAGCGCCTCAATCTCCTCCAACAACGCCGCAACCAAAGCCTCCACCACCTTCTCACCTTTGGCGCGCGTGGCCAAAGTCGGATCGCCCCAAATGCCGGAGGGCGAATATGTGCCCTGGCCTTTCGGATCGCGAGTGAGCCCGCCTTTGCCGCTCGGATGAAAATCTTTCACGGCTTTGCTCATGTCAACCGAAGCAGGCTCCATATACAAAATCATCGAGGTTTCGATTTCATCCGCATGCGTGCCGCCTTCTTGCTCGCTCACTTCTTTTTCAATCGGCCCGAGCGTCTTCAGCAAATCCGTGAAGTGCAGCGTGATACCGCGCGCCGCGAGCGAGTCAACCGCGGGCTTGAGCGCGCGCACCGTTGAAACGCCGGTGTTGAGCGCATAAAATCGTTTCGGCCCAAAGCGGCTCAAACTCGTGCAAATGTCGACGATCACCGCGCGCGCGGTTTCGAGGCGAAGCGAAGTGGAGCCGGGATATTCCACGAACGCGGGATAGAAATGATAATTCACCGTGGGCGCGATCACGACGTTGGCCTTCTCCAACACGCGCTGCTTGAGATACTCCGCGAGAATGAAATCGTTTTTCAATTTCAAGTGCGGCCCGTGCTCCTTCGCCGCAGCGCCAATCGGAATGACGACGATTGTTTCCGGCGTGAGCAGCTTCTCGGCTTCGAGCCAGGTGAGATTTTCGAGGAGTACGCCGCGAGACTGGCTGAGGGCGGAAGCCGCGCAGAGGAGCACGAGCGTAAACCAGAAACGAGAGCGATGCAAGAGCATGGGAGGCTCCTTTGGGCTATGAGGTTCGGACCTTATCAATACAAAAAAACTGTTGTCTTTTTCCTGAGAAGATGTTAAGTATTGTCATCGTATCACGACGGGTAGGGCAAGCTTAAGGTTCCGTCCTTATTGTAGACCCCCCGACTGAACACCCCTGGTGCTCGCATCAGGGGTGTTGCTTTTTATACTCCAAGCGATGACGCGAATCATTGATAAAAATTGTCGGCAAGCCCGGTAAGTTTTTTTGACGTAAAAGGGTTGAGTATTTGTAGCGATTGGGGACCACTAGATTTAAAAGCTTTTTTTGCTCGTGCAAGTATTTCACCAAGCAATAGAAGTCGCCGTCTCCCGTGACGATCACGGCTTTTTTATAGTTCGGGTAGTCGATCATGGCCTGCAAGACCAACTCGGCATCGACATTGCCTTTTACTTCATTTTTCTTTGTTCGCACTACCGGTTTAAAAACGAGGTCGAAACCATAACGTCGCAAGGTTTCGTATAACGACGCCCGCTCTTGCATGAATCCGAGAAACATATACGCCTTCGCAACGCCGTGTTTCTCCTTTAAGAATATTCGAAACCGATAAAAATCCAACACCCAGCCTTGATCTCTCACGCCAAGATTGAGATTTTGACTGTCGATGAAAGCGTAATTCTCTAAAGTTTTTTGCATAGCTCATCTCCCTGCAATCTCTCTCCTCGCCGCCTCTGCCGCGTTGCGAATCACATCACGCGGCGATTTCATCTTCCCCGCGCGTTCTAAAAACGGCAAAACCGATTTGTCGCCGCATTTGCCAATCGCGCGCAAAGCTTCGGCTTGCGCCAAATAACTGTCCTCGCGCGCGAAGCGCTCTTCGAAAAATTTCACCAACGCGCGCTGCTTCAACTCTCCCAACGCCTTCAACGCCGCAACACGCACACGCGATTTGGGGTCGGCACATTTTTTTTTTAAAAAAGCCGCGTGCTCCGCGCGCTGCAAACTGCCGAGCGCTTCGACCGCGCTGCGGCGCACGGCCCAGAATGAGTCGGTTTGCGCGGAAGCTCGCAACGCGGCAATCACTTTCGCCCGATCCGCGAAACCCTTCAGCTCATTCGCCGCCCACATGCGACCGACGACGTCGTCGTGCATGAGTTGATAGAGCAATTCTTCCGCGCTCTTCTTGAACGCCAGCTCCTTCAATAAAAAATTGCCTTCATCAAAACGCACAAGCAATGGCTTCGTCGCGCACTCCAACTCAAAGCGTTCTTCTTTTTTATCAAGCCACAGCTTGTGAATGGTTTTGCCCTCCAACGTCGTAACGCCAATCTGCACCGGCGTTTTGAAAATTGGAATCCAGTCGGACGCTTGCTGCGTTTGCAGCACGTTGAGTTGAAGCTGCTTCGCGCTCTCATCCCACGTATAACTCACCTCAAAAATCGGATGGCCCGCTTTGAAAATCCATTGCTCGAAGAACCAATCCATATTTTGCCCGGTGGCCTCTTTGATTGCCGTCATCAGCTCAAACGTGTCCACGGCTTGAAACGCATGCTTATGGAGGAAGTGGGAGAGTGCGCGCTGAAACGGCGCGTCGCCCATAAGCCAGCGCAGCGTGTGCAACAGCGCCGCGCCTTTGGGATACGTGTGGCTGTCAAAATTTTCGTTCGGAAAAACATAGCGGTCAAACACAATCGGCCGCTGATACCGCTCGCGCGCTTCGCGCAAATACGCATTCTTCTTGTCCTCCAAATTCAGCGCGCCTTCTTCTTCCCCATACAAATGCTTCGAGTAAAGATACTCGCCGTAGGTCGCGAAGCTTTCGTTGATCCACGTGTGGCTCCACGTGCGCATGGTCACGAGATCGCCCCACCATTGATGCGCAGCCTCGTGCGCGACCAGCCAGTGGCTCGGAAAATCTTGCTCCGCGCGTTCGTCATGAATCGTGTTCTGGCCGACGACCGTTGCGCTCGTGCTTTCCGCGCCGCCGCCTATGCCGGGAATCGTGATTTGATCGTACTTCACCCACGGATAGTCATAACCATATTCGCGATTGAAGAACGCGATAATCTCCGGCGTGCGCTGAAACGAACGCAGCGCGTCTTGCACCGCGCTGGGATAGACCCAATAGTTGATCGGCAACGCGCCGAGCGAATCTTTGAGCATGACATACGGCCCGGCGGCAAGCACGAAAAGATAGGTGGAGTGCGGCAACTCTTGCGTCCAATGAAAGGTCCTCGTCGCGTTCGCTTGGTCTTCTTTCACGTTGAGCAAACGTCCGTTTGAAATCGCGCTGTATTCGCGGCGCACGGTGACGATCAACTCGTTGGTCGCTTTGTCATTCGGTTGATCATTGCACGGAAACCAATGCCGCGCGCCTTCGGGAAAGGAGAGGGTGTTGAGGAGGCGCGGATTCTCCGGCGTTTCATCTTTGAAGTCGAGGCCCAAATCATAATCTGGCGACATTCCATAGCGCTTGGGATCGGGCTGCGGGTTGACGGAGGAGTATGCCACCGTTAACGAGAGCGTGTCGCCATAGCGATAGGTTCGCCCGAGCGCGATGCTCACGCTGCTGTCGGTTTGCGTGTATGACAGCGGCCGCGCTTGCGCATCGACCACGCTCGTGACTTTGAGCAATTCGGCGTCGAGCACGCATGTGGAGAAATCTTCGGCGAGCGGCGCGAGCGTGATGGTGTTCTCACCCCAAAAAGTTTTTTGCGCTTCATCAAACCGCAGCGCGATGCGATAATGCAACGCATCATAATCACGGCTGCGTTCCGCACGCCGCGGGCGGGAATAGACCTCGACCTTTTGCGCGGAAATTTCGGCGGTGAAAAACATGGGCAGGGCTAAGCATGCGAGGGCGGCAAATTTCTTCATGGCGTTCTCCAAAGTTCAAAGCGCTGGCTTACTGACGAAACACGCTAAAAACTGCTCGTGTGATTCGTGGGCTTGCTAAAAAGCATTTGGGATTCTCCGTTGAATTTGCTTTGTTAAACAAGATACCGGCTGCGCGAAGAAAGTCAAATCAATTTTGCTGACGCTCTCCTTCGCAATGCCATCCTGGAATGACCTTCCCTCGTACTCGGCTTTCTGCTCAGCGCGAGGGAAGCTCCCTCCAGGATGATAATCACGGAGAATTATAACTCAAAGCATAACGAGTCTATGCAAATTTTCATGCTGCTCATTCGCGGCTTCTTCGTGCTCGCGCTGCTTTCTTGCTCACCGCGCGGCAAGTCGGAGCCTACTCTCATGAGGCAATCGAACATGACCGACCTTTCGTTGTTGCTGCCGCCAATCGTTTATGTGATGGAAGCGCAACCGCTGCCCGGCAATTTCAGCGAGCGCGAAATTGTGATGCGTCAAGCCGAGCTTGATCGTTTTCAACACGTGTGGGCGCAAATCAAACCGCACGTGCTTGCGCACCTTCGGCCGGATTCGTTACGCGGCATTTCGCGTTGGGCCGAAGCGGAGATGAAAGGCTTCACTTTGCCCGCAGACTGGCTGGAAAAAATTCCGCTCCGGCCCGTGGCAAGCTTTGGCGATGAGCCGCTTGTGCGCTTCGGGCAATTCAAAGAAGAAGGCTTGCCATTGCCCTCCCACCATCCGCTCGTGTTTCGCCGGCTTGTGCTGTTTGTGGATTATGATCGCCGCACGCACGCTATCGTGCAGATCATCATTTCGATCAATGGCTGGGTGGAGGAATAAAATTCCGGTTTTTTTGACTACACCCGGAGCAAAAGTACACGCGAAGAAAGCGGCTTTACCGGGTGCGTTTTTGATCCGTATGCTGCCAGAGGTGCTTTAGTTTTCAGCGTGTCTGAAAATCCGTGCTATTTTTCAAGAGATGCCTGTAACCTTTCTTCCCCATCGTCCATCTTACGGAGCAATCCGATTGTCACCTGTGATCAATCATGAGATTTCCGCTTGAGACCGACCGCCCTCGACCCCGCGCTCTTCGAACAGGCGCGCGCACAACAGCCGGCGGCGTTTCGTAAGCTCTTTGAGCTTTATAAAACGCCGGTGCACAATTTCGTCGCGCGCATGATCGGCCGGCGTGAAGACGCGGAAGACGTGGTGCAAGAAGTCTTCGTGAAACTCTATCACAAGCTGCACACGCTGCGTGAGCCGAAATATTTTACGACATGGCTCTTCAGCATTGCGAAAAACGAGGCGATCAATTACGCGCGCAAACATCGCCGCAAGGAAATGCAATCGCTGGAAGCCGCAATGCCGGAGGGCGAAGAGCCTCACGCCGCGTTCGCGCCGGAGGCCGAGCATGCGATGATCGCACGCGAGCGCGAAGAATTACTGCAAGCCGCGCTTGAGGACGTGCCGGAAGTCAATCGCGCTGCGTTCATTTTAGGTGTGCTCGAAGAGTATTCTTATAGAGAGGTGGCGGAGATGTTGGGCTGCACGGAGAACAATGTGAAGTCGCGCGTCTTCCGCGCGCGGGTCGTGATCAGCGCGAAGCTGAAAGCGTATTTGCAGCCAAGTTAAAAACCGGCGAAATGATTTTAAAACATTCTGTCGAAACAAGCTGAGTGAAGCTGATTATGACTTGCCGCAACTGTGAAATGATTCTCTCCGCGCAGTTAGAAGGCGAGGCCACGGCCTCGCAATGGCGTGCGGCGGAGCAGCACATGGTCTCATGCCGCGCGTGCGCGCAACTGTGGGAAGAATTTCAAGCGAGCACGGCGTTGCTGAAAACGCAACTCACACGGCACGAACCTTCAGAAGCGCTGTGGGAAAAAATTTCCGCGCGCTTGGAGGTGGAGCCGGAGTCAACCTTGGCAGAGCATTGGCGCGAACGCTGGGATAGTTGGACGCGCCGAAGTTGGCTGGGAGTGCCGCGGCTCGCGTTTGGCGCGGGCTTCGCGATGATTGTGCTCGCGTTGTTCTCATTGGCGCAATGGCAAAAACGCGCCCCAATAAATTTGCCGCAGGCGAAGCTCGCGGATAGCACGCGCATGGCCGCGCTTCCGCCGAAAACCAAGCCGCCGCGAATGGAGTTGGGCGAGAACGATCCCTTGCTGCGCGCGCGCTTGGCGCAAAACGTTTCAGATTATTTCGAAGCCACGCGCCTGGTGTTGCTCGAAGTCAAAAACAACGCGGAAGCGCCGCAAGAGTTTGACGTCGCGGAGGTGCGCGCCGCGTCGCAAAAATTATTGGAGCAATCGCTGCTGTTGAAAACGGAAATGCAAGGCGAACAGACGGCGCTCTTGCGCAACACGCTGGAGCAATTGGAATTCGTGCTCTTCGATCTCGCGAATTTAGAGGCGCAGCCCGAGCCGGAAGAGATGACTTCTTTGCGCGCCGCGATTCAGCAAGGCGATTTGTTGATTAAGATCGAAATTATCGATCTCGAAGCTTTGACGCGCAAAACCAAAGAGCAGCCGCTCGCGCCCAAGTCACCGCGCCGCATGGTGAAACCTATCATCTGAACCGTTGGAGTTTGATAAGCATGAAGACATTTGAAAAGCTTGTGAGTCGGGTACCGTTCTCATCCGTCTTTACCTGTCATTCAGGAGGAATCTTTTTAAGCGCTGGAGAATATCTCAAGCGCCGAAAAAGATTCTTCAAGAATGACATGCGAGGAAGCGGGGGGCTTATTGCACTTTGTCTTCTGCTTTTCATCACCCCGCCGCTTTCCGCGCAAGCCTTGAACTTGGCATATCAGAATGAAGCCGTGCTCGCAGGCGGCGAGGATTTCAAACTGTTCGAAGAGGGCAAGCGTTTGCGCAACGAACAGAAATGGAGCGAGGCGATTGCCGTCTTTCAAAAGCTGCGGCAGCAATTCGCCAATAGCGTGTATGCCGACGATGCGCAATTTTGGCTGGCGTACTGTTATAAAAAGCAAACCGGTAAAACCGAAGAAGCGTTTCGGCAGTATGAAATTTTGCTGCGCGATTTTCCCAAAAGCTCATGGGCCGATGACGCGGAAGGAGAGCTGGTGGAGTTGGCGCGCGATTTAGTTGCGGCGGGCAAGAACGAGTATCGCCGCTATGTCGATAACGCGCTGGAAAAAGAGTCGCGCATGGCGCGCTTGCAAGCGTTGATCGCGTTGGGCGAAATGAAAGACCGCAAAGCGATTCCGCTGCTCGTCGATATTTTAAACAAAGAAAAAGATCCGGCGATTCGCTTGCGCGCGATGATGCTGCTCGAAGATTTCGAAGCGCCCGAGGCCATGCCCGCGGTTTTGCAAACACTGAAGACCGAGGAAAACAAAGACATTAAATTGCGCGCGCTGTATTACCTCGAAGAAGTGCATGACGAGCGCGCGCTGGCGGTGTTGCTGGAATTGTTGCGCACGGAAAAGGATGCGGACTTGCGCTTGCGCACGCTCTACATTCTCGAAGCGCTGTCGAGCAGCGAGGCGGTGCCGGCATTGATCGAAGTGATGCAGAACGACACGGACCCGAACTTGCGTTTGCGCGCGCTTTATGCGCTGGAAGAAATGCACGACGAGCGCGCCGTGCCCGCGCTGTTGACCGTGCTCGGCAAGAAAGATGAGAATCACGACATTAAATTGCGCGCGCTTTACTTGCTGGAAGAGGCGCAAGACGCGCGCGTGATTCCCGTGCTCTTGCAAGTGCTCAAAACGGAGACGGATCCCAATCTCAAACTGCGCGCGTTGTATGGTTTGGAAAAAGCGAAGGACGCCGCCGAGGCGCGGGAGGTGATTGCGGCGTTGGTGGAAATTTTGCGCAATGAGAAGGACAACAATCTCCGCTTGCGCGCGCTGTACATTCTTGAAGACCTGGAAGCCGCTGAAAGCGCGCCGGTGTTGATCGAAATGCTTGCCCATGAAAAGGACAGCAACCTCCGGCTGCGCGCATTATATATTTTGGAAAAGTTGGATGATGACCGCGCCGTGCCGGCGCTGGCAAGCGTGCTGGCCAACGATGAAGACGTGAATTTGCGTTTGCGGGCGCTGTATGCGTTGGAAGACAAGGGCGCAGCGGAAGTCGTGCCCACGTTCATTGAAACATTGCGCAACGATTCCGAAGCGAATTTGCGGTTGCGCGCGATTGCCGCGCTTGAGCAGACGCAAGACGAGCGCGCGATTGAGCCGTTGATCGAAGCGGCGAAGAGCGATCCCAATCGCGAAGTGCGCAGCCGCGCGCTCGTGGCTCTGC
>CAYNDW010000220.1:0-9212 GCA_964395375.1 uncultured Cytophagia bacterium | reverse complement strand
AGTGTCAGCGAAGCACATCAGAAATCAATATCCTCCTCTTGCTCTTTCTTTTCCCCTTCGCCGCACGCCCCCAATCAGCGAGAGCTATCAAAGTTCACTTGGAAGTTGTCGCCGACTCCAGCAATCGTGTCGTGGTCGAAGTGCAAGTTGCGCCCAATACCAACGGCCGCGAGTTGATGGACCGTCTCTTCCAAATGGAGTACGTGGACTTCACCAAGCGTTTTGTCATCGGCATCGCCGGCTTCAAAACCTCGCCGCGAGAAAAACAATTTTGGAAACTTGAGCTCGACGGTGCGGATTCTCAAATAGGGATTGCCGAGGTTTTGATTAAACGAGAAACGCGGATACGCTGGAGTGTGGCGAAGTTTTGAAGCAAGAAGAGAGCTCCGTGCGCGGAAGAGTATATCACTTCGCGAGCACCAATCGAAACCCTTTCCCATGCACGTTGCGAATCTCAATACGCTCATCCGCCGACAGGTACTTTCGCAGTTTGGAAATGAAAACATCCATACTGCGCGCGTTGAAATAATTATCCTCGCCCCAAATCAGCTTCAGCGCCACTTCGCGCTCCAACACTTCATTCACATGTAAGCACAACAGCCGCAGCAACTCCGCTTCTTTCGATGTAAGTTTTTGACTCTCCTCGCCGCGCAGTAAAGCTTGTTGTTCGAGGTTGAAGGTGTAGTCGCCAATTTGAAAAACACTCGCAGTGTTTTTTTCATTTGGCAATGCCTTGCTGCGGCGCAACACCGCTTGAATGCGCAGAGCAAGTTCTTCCATGCTGAACGGCTTCGTGATGTAATCGTCCCCGCCGATTTTGAACCCCGCAATGCGATCTTCTTTCAGAGATTTCGCCGTGAGAAAAATGATGGGCAGCTCCTGCGAAGTTTTGCGAATATCGCGCGCCACGCTAAAGCCGTCCTTTTTCGGCAGCATCACATCAATCAGGCAAAGATCAAACTTTTTTTGCAGGAAAGCTTGCAGCCCGGCTTCGCCGTCGGAGCAGCGCTCGACGTAATAGCCTTGCAGCTCGAGATTCTCTTGTAGAATGAAGCCGAGATTCGGATCGTCTTCGATCAGTAAAATATTTGCATGCGGCATAAGCACCTTCAAAATTTCAATCTAACCTTTTGCAGCACTCAAAGCCTTGCACGAGAAGCTTGCAAACAAACGTGCGGCAAGAACAAATGAAACACGCTCCCCTGTTGATACTCGCTCTGTACGTCCACCGCTCCGCCATGTGCTTCAGCCATGAGCTTAACATAGCTCAAGCCGAGACCGAAACCCTTCACATCATGCACGTTGCCCGTGGGCACGCGATAATACTTGTCGAAGATCAACCTTTGTTCTTCGGCACGCAGACCGATGCCGTTGTCCGCGATTTCAATATGCACGCCGCGCTCGTCGCTCGCCGTGCTCACCACGATGCGCGGCACGTGCGGCGTGTACTTGTTGGCATTGTCGAGAAGGTTGTGAATCATGTTTGAAAAATGCACAGCGTCGGCTTCAATCAACGTCTTCGTCGCATTGAATCGCCGCACGATTTCGCCTTTTCTTTTTTCCACCTGCACCGCAAAGTTGTGCAGCGCTTCCGCGAGCATTTCGTGAATGTCAAGCTGCGAGGGGTTCAGCTCGTAATCCCCTTCTTCCAAAACCGCCATTTGCAAAATCTTCTCGACTTGATTGCGCATGCGCTGCGATTCATCGAGAATGATGCCGCTGTAGCGTTGAATCTTCTCGCGGTCTTGCAGCACTTGCGTATTTTTAAATGCTTCACTGGCTAATGCAATCGTGGAGATCGGCGTTTTGAACTCGTGCGTCATGTTGTTGATGAACTGCGTGAGCAATTGCCCGAACTGTTTTTGTTTGAAAAGCGTGCGCAGAGTATAGACGAAACAGAAGACAATGATCGCCAACAACCCGAACACGGAAAGCAAGACCGCGCCGTTCTTCTTCAGCAGATAAAGCTGCTGCGCGGGGAAATAAAGCAGCAAATCGTGTTGCGGATAAAAAGGATCGCTCGGAAAAAGTCGCGCGCGAAACGGAGAACGGCGCAATGAACTTGCCAATGCCGCCGGCGTTACAAACTTCAACGAGTCTTGGGCTTCGTGTTTCTGGAGGGCGTAAGCATAGCGCATGTCCAAGCCTTGTTCCTGCAAAACCGTGCGCACAATGGAATCTAAAACCGCGGGCTGCACCCGGGTCTCGATCGGCTCACGTTGCGGCAAAGTGAGATCGTCGAACACTTGCGCGACAATTTTCCTTTTCCTCTCCTGCGTAAACCACTTTGCATTTTCGCGATGCTGCGCGTCTCCCACCATAACGTCGTAAGTTGCGCTATCCGATCCGACATTGAAGTTGAAATAATAACCATTGCTCTGCGCTTGCGCGCTATCGAGTTTGAGGTTATAAGTTCCGGCCGGCTTTTTTTCATCAACCACAATAAAAGCCGGTTGCCCCAAACTGTCCAACAAACGCAAGCGCACGTGCTGCGGCGAGCTTAGCGTGAAAGAGAAGCTTCCGTTTTTGGGATTAAAATCAAAAGGGGGCGCTTGCGCTCCCAAAATGTTCGAGTCCACGAAAGCAATGCGATCACCCGTCTTGATCGAGTCGTCCTCTAGGCGCGCATGCACCGCAAAGATTTGCGTGGGAGCAAGCGGCTTCATGATGGCCTTGAAGGCGTGCGTTGCGATTTCCCGATCTTCAAGTTTACTCACGATGCGATTCAGCGCAGCGTTCACGTTTTGGGCATGCGCCTGCCGAGCAAGCTCAAAAGCTTTTTGCAACAAGACGATCTGGACCCACACCATGCCCAGCAAGGCTACGGTGATGAGCACGATGATGGTGGTCATAGTTTTTTGCTTGTGTTCCATATCCAAATATAAGCACGCCTTTGCGAAAAAGCCCGCCATTTAACACTTTTTAACACTCCCTAACATTAATTGGCTACGCGCGCGTGCATCCTTTTATTACTTTGCTCCGTCTTGAAATTCACAACAAAACTTGCGCGCTTCCTCGTTGATGTCATTCAGGAGGAATCCTTTTAAGCACTGGCACAATCTCTAAACAGGTTTTTCTCCAGCGCGTAAAAAGATTCCTTCTGAATGACATTGGATAGAGGGCGCGACCATTCAAACCGAAACACAAAGGAGAACTTCCATGCGTGCAATCAACAAAGCTCTTATCATGCTCACCCTCTGCGCGCTACCCGCATTCGCGCAGCAAATGCGCATGCTTCCGGCCGGAGAGATTTTTGAATTTCGCGAATTGGGCGCGATTCTCGGGCAGGAAGCCGAGCAAGTCAAAGTCATGGTCGCGATGCCGAAAGACATGCGCCCGAAAGCTTATCAGAGTATCGACCTTGCCGAAGGCGATCTTATTCTTTTCTTGAATGGCAAGCGCCTCAAAGCGCTGAAAGAGTTTGAACAAAGCTACAATGCGCTCGCCATCGGCGATACCATCAAACTTGGGATGCGCCGCAAAGAGGAGCGCATGGTTGCGACATTTACCAAAGTCGATCCGAAAGATCTGCCGCAACAAGTCGCGCATCGCGTGATGCTCGGCGGCGATGGGAAAGTTACGGAAGAAAAGTCAACGGACGGCGGCAAGAGTTTTAGTTTCTCAAAGCAGATTGGTGGCGATGCTGAAGACCTCACACCCGTTCCGGCTTTGGCCGTGATTATCGGCAGCGAAGGCGGCAAAGTTAAAATCGTGGACAAGCTTCCGATTCCGGTCAAGGGTTTGGAAGACGTCGATCTCCAAAGCGGCGATATTCTGCAAACGTTGAATGGCAATGCGATCGCGAGTGTTTCCGCTTTTAATTCTGCCTTCGAAAAAATTGTCGTGGGCGCAAAGGTCGAGCTGCAATATCTGCGCAAAGATAAAAGTATGACGGCTTCTTTCAACAAGCCCGAGACCAAAGGGCAGTTCATGATTAAGTCCAGATAAGAATCGTTCAATCACGACTGAGTCGTAGCTAAACAACAGCGCGATCGCAACCCAATCGCATAGGCATTACGTGTATAACTAATCTGAGCACAAAACAAGTTACCCTTCCGATCTCCAGCGTTGTCATTCAGAAAGAGTCTTTTTAAGCGCTCGGCAGTATCTCCAGCGCGTAAAAAGAAACCTTTTGAATGACAAGCTGGAGGAAAAGTGTAACCTCTATTCCGCTCAGAGTAATAAAGGTGAATATGAACTTCAGAAAAATGCTTTTCTGCTTTGTGCCGCTCTTGCTCGCCGTATCATTGACGCAGGTTACCGCGCAAGAGCATAAACTACCCGATACGCCCGCGGGAAAAATCGTCGCGGCGTATCTTGCGGCATTCAACAGCGGCACATTTGAAAACATGAACGCGTTTCAAACCGCGCATTTCGCGCCTGCGGTTTTGCAGCGTCGCGCCGAAGCCGAGCGCAAGCAAATGTATGAGCGCATCTACGGCGACTTGGGCGCATTGCAATTGCATCGCGTCACGGAAGCAACGGAGCAGGCGATCACGATTCAAGCGCGCTCGCAAAAAGGCGAGGCCGCAGAGTTTCGTTTCGAGTTTGAGCCGCAGCCGCCGCACAAACTCGCCGGCCTTCGCGTGGAGCTTATGCCGCTTGCAGCATTGGATGAAAATGCCGATGCGAAAGCGCCGGCCACGCAAGCGGAGTTCATCGCGCAAACCAAAACCTTTCTGCAAGAACAAACGCAGGCAGATGAATTTTCCGGCGCGGTGCTCGTGGCGCACGAGGGCAAAATTCTTATGCAGGAAGCCTACGGCTTTGCGAGCAAAGAATACGAGTATCGCAATCGCCTCGACACGAAGTTCAGCCTCGGCTCCATCAACAAAACTTTTACCCAGGTTGCGATTTGCCAATTGATGCAGCAAGGCAAGCTCGCGCCGAATGATTTGTTGGGAAAATATTTACCCGACTATCCCAATCGCGAGGCCGCGGCGCAGGTGACGATTCAGCATCTGCTCACGCATCGCTCCGGCATCGGCGATTTCTTCAATGACAAATATGAGAACACGCCGAAGGATAAAGTTCGCACGCTGCAAGATTACCTTGCGCTCTTTGCCCATGAGCCGCTCGCATTCGTGCCCGGCGCGCAAGAGCGCTATTCGAACGGCGGCTACATTGTGCTCGGCTTGATCATTGAAAAAGTGAGCGGCCAAAATTATTTCGACTATGTGCGCGAGCATGTTTATCAACCCGCAGGCATGAGCAATTCGGAATCGTTTGAAATGGATGTCGCTGTGCCCAATTTGGCCACGGGCTATACGCGCAATGCGCGGCAACTTCCGAACGGCGAGCGCGCCAAAAATATTTATACCAAGCCCGGACGCGGCAGTTCTGCCGGCGGCGGCTATGCGACGCTCGCGGACATGCACAACTTCAGTCTCGCTCTGCGCAACAATAAGCTGCTCAACCGCAAATACACCGAATGGATTTTTAACGGAATGGAAAGCGCGCAGCCCATAGAGCCGCGCACGACGCGACGCGAAGGCGGCTATGGCATCGCCGGCGGCGCGCCGGGCATGAATGCGTTTTTAGAAATTGACTTCGCAAGCGGCTATACGATTATCGCGTTGTCAAATTACGATCCGCCCAGCGCCGGCAATGTCGCGCGCAAGCTTTTGTCGTGGGCACGAAACGTGAAGAATTGAGCGAATGATGAAGTGCTTTTTGAAAATGATTGCCCAAGTGATTCCCCCCTTGAAGGGGGCCAGGGGGGTGTCGGTCATTGACGCACGCATTCACAAGAACACCCCCATCAAGGGGGGAATCATTCAGGTGTGCGTGTTCCTCATACTTACCATGTTGGTCCCGATTTCCTCCGCGCAAGTGAACTACAACCAGCGCGACGATCAATATCGCTTGCTCGGCCTCAAACGCGCGAAGGAAGCATATGAAGTCGCGCGCGCGGAGTATGATCGGCAAAAAAGTTTATTCGAAAAAGGCTTGATTGCGCAAGTTGATTTGAACAACGCGCGCAATCGTTTCGCCGACTCCGAAGTGAACTATCAGCAATCGCTGCTCGCCGTGTTGTTCGAGAAGCAATACGTCTCCGTGAGCCGCGCCGTGAAATTTCAAACCAAAGACGGGCGCAAGCGCGTGCGCGTGCAACTCGCGAACACTTCCGGCGGGTCCGCGGAGTTTCGCAAGCTCGTGAACCTCGATGATGAGTTGTTCCGCTCCTTGCAGCCGGATATGATCAACGATGTTTATGTTTCGTTGCTGAATGATCAAAACACAATTATCAGCAATCCCTATGAGCGCAAGATTGAAGAGCTGGAATTTGGCAAACCGATTGAGGTCGAGTTCGAGCTGCTGCAAGATTTGGATGCCGTGACCGTGAGCATCACCTATGGCAGCGGCACACAACGTACGCCGAAGATTTTTTTGCAGAAAGATAGCAGTGTTAATAAAGTGCTTTTGCAATCCGAACAGTTTTCGCAAGAGGCAGAGCTGGGCGGCGCCGCGACGTTCACGCTGAGCTTGGAGTTGTTCAGCGGCGTGAATAACACCTTCAAACTCGAAGTCGTCAATCTACCGCAACAGATCACGCGCTACTTCACCGATCCCGCGAGCCAAGCGCGCTTGAGCCAATTCAAATTCACCGAAAGCTCGAACACGCGTCGCGCGGCATTGCAGATATTCTTGCCCGACCGGCCCTCGGATGAAGTCGCGATGGACAAATCGATTCCGTTTTATGTGCTCGTGTTGCCGCAAGAGCAAGCGCTCCAACTCGAAGGCGGCAACAGCAAAGTGTGGACGCAAGAAGAGATTGAGCGACTGAATGCCGGCTTCATTCGTTTGGACTTAGTGCCGCGCGGCAAAGGCAAGCTGCTCGTGCGCGCGCCGCAGCTTTTTCATACGAGCAAAGCGTACGACGCGATTGCATTCACGATGGACGTGGTCAACGAAGGCACGCGCCGCCTCGACAACGTGCTCGTGCAAGTCGATCCGCCGTTGAATTGGGACAAGAGTATCGACCCGCCCGTGATTTCGACTTTGAATATTGCCGAAGAAAAGCGCGTTGCGCTCAACCTTCAACCGCCGCAAAACGTATCCGCCGGACGTTATGAAATCCGCGTGCGCACCACCGCGCTCTCCGACAATCAACCCGTGATCGCCGAAGACAAAACTTTCACGGTGGAGATTCAGTCCGAGACGAACTTGCTCGGCGTTGCGTTGATTACGATGCTCGTGCTCGGCTTGGTGTTGGGGATTGTGGTGTTTGGCGTGAAGTTGTCGCGGAGATGAAAAGACTTACCAAATTCTGGTGATAGGGTAGAGATCGAAGATGCTGTCTTTGCTGATGACAGGCATGTTCTCGTACATGGCTTGAGAGATGATGATTCGGTCAAATGGATCTTTGTGATGGGGAGGCAGATACACCAATGGCAGAGTGTGTTCGGCAAAAATCGGCAAGACAATAATGTCGTTATTCAAGACGAATTGCTCGATAAAAACGGGCAAAGTGTCTTCAAGTTTTAATTTGCCGAGATTGATCTTGATCGCAATTTCACAGAAGCTGGCGACGCTCACATAAATCTTACTGTCATCGTCAAAAAAGATCGCTTCGGCTTTCCGGCTCAAGCGCGGATCATGCTCTGCGCTCCAAATTAAAGTGTGCGTGTCGATCAAGTATCTCACGGCGTTTGCCCCTATCTTGCGATCTACATGTATTCTTTGAACTCTTCCAAAGGCTCGTCAAAATCCGGAGCCATTTTGATTCGACCTTTGGCTAATCCCAGGCGGCGCTTGGGTTTGATTTCTTGGAACGGCGTCAATTTGACCATCTGACTTTTTTCATCAGTAATAACCACTTCCTCGCCATTCAATGCTTTTTGAATCAAGGCCGGAAGGCTGATGGCAGCTTCGCTAAGATTGACTTGCAACATATTCGACTCCTGGTTTGTGTGAGATCTAATTCGTGATTAAAACCGGAAAATGCAAGGCAAATTTCGTGGATCGTGAATCGTAGATCGTTGCTAGTCGATTGCTCTTACGAACCACGATCTACTATCCACGATCAACGATCTTCAAGTCTTCAACCAACATAAAGGAACGCCATGTATCAACCAACTTCCACCAACGGCAGCGCCATGCTCGAAGCGCAGAGCCTCACCAAACGTTATGAAGACGGCGTGCTCGGATTGGATCACGTTTCGTTCTCCGTGCCCGCCGGACAAGTTTACGCCATGCTCGGCGCGAACGGCGCGGGCAAGACCACGGCCATCAATCTCTTTCTCAACTTCATCGAGCCGACCGAAGGCGAAGCGCGCGTTGCCGGCTATGTCACGCATCGCGATCCGCTCGAAGCCAAAGCGCGCGTCGCGTTCGTCTCGGAAAACGTCATGCTCTATCCGCAATTCACCGCGCTGCAAAACGTCGATTACTTCGCGCGCCTCGGCGGCAAAACGAATTACACCAAAGACGAATATCGCCGCGTGCTTTTGCGTGTCGGCTTGCAGGAAGAGGCGCACCACAAGCGGCTCAAAGGCTTCTCCAAAGGCATGCGCCAAAAATGCGGCATCGCCATCGCCATACTCAAAGACGCGCCCGCGATCCTGCTCGACGAGCCGACTTCCGGCCTCGATCCCAAAGCCGGCTTCGAGTTTATGCAACTGCTCCACACGCTGCGTGAAGAAGGCAAGGCAATTCTCATGTCCACGCACGACATCTTCCGCGCGAAGGAAGTCGCCGACACCGTCGGCATCATGAAGCAAGGCCAGCTTGTAATGCAACGCACGCACGCGGAACTCGCCGGCGAAAACCTCGAAGAGCTATACATGCACTACATGGCCGGGCACGTTGAGGCAGCGTAGGGCGTGGAGCGAAGAGCGCAAAACCTCCTCGCCGTCATTCAGCAGGAATCTTTTTGAGCACTAGAATCAATCTTCGGAACGAAGTTTTCTATGTTGGGCCTGTGCTCCAGCAACCGGTCTTCTTCGCTTGTTCCTCTGACCGGCGCTCTTCGCGCGAGGTGACTTAAAGCCTAGCTAGGCCTCGTGTCACCGAGGTGATATTTTCAAGCGAACCATGTTTCGTTCGTAGTCGCGCCTTCAGGCGCAGGCTTCACAGAACAATCGGCTCCGAATGAGTTTTGCTTTTCAAATTCGGTAATCCCCTCCACGAGTTGTCATTCAGCAGGAATCTTTTTTAACGCCGGAGAGACAACCCAGGGCTTCAAAAGATTCCTGCTGAATTCCACGGCC
>CAYNDW010000219.1:0-9220 GCA_964395375.1 uncultured Cytophagia bacterium | reverse complement strand
GAGAACGTCTGCCTAAAGGCGAACTCTACATCCAACTCGTGGATGAAAAGCTTCCCGTGGTCAAGATGCTGTCGCCGCGCAACGGGAGAAGATAGACTTGCCCGTCGTTTACAACTACAATCGACAAGTAGAGCCACCCGGACCGTTTATTAGTGTCACGGTGCGCAGCGAAGAAGATGCAATGCTCTTTGTTAAATCCCCGGCCTTGCTCGATTACGGCGCCGATCGCTCCGTGATCACACCTGAGATTTTTGAAACTCTGCAGCCCGATCGTGTTGGAGCGATTTACATCGAAAATTTTTTGGGTGAAGGAAGCGCGCACCGTTTGTACGCAGTCAATATTGAAATTCACGATTGGTCGTTTTTACATGTTCCTGTCCTAGTTGGAGCAAACGGCTACGTCATCCTCGGACGCGATCTCCTCAATCAGTTTGATGTCCGGCTCAACGGCATCGAGGGCAAGTTCGAAATCCTGCGCGGCCCGCAATCTCTCGTTTGATCCCCATCTCCCTTCTTCGCAAAGCGATTCTTTGTTTCGCCGGAATTTCTAATTCCAACACGCACATACTTAGGCTCAATGCTCACGCAGTTTTTCAAACGAGACCTTGACATTTCTCACGCTCTCGCCGGATTTCCTCCTTGCTTTTACCTCGCGCCCTCTTTATTATTTCCGCGCTAGTCAAGCTCCATACGCAACAGTTCAGCCACGGCTTGGCCGTGGCTTTTCAAATTCACCAACCACGGCACAGCCGTGGTTGAGCAATTAAAAGCGCAGCCATGCCCGATTCCTCTTCACAACTTGCGCCCACCGCACTCGAACGCCGCGTGTTTTATCTCAACACGCTGCTCGAAGTCGCGCAAACCTTGAATGACTGCCGCGAGAGCCGCGCGATCTTTGCGGGCGTGCTAGCGATTTTGTCCGGCACTTTCGGCGCGGGCCAGGCCGCGGCTTTGGTGCGCAACGAAGACGGCCGTTGGCAGTGCCTGGCAGGCCGCGGCGATCAGCTTGAAGCGAAAATGAATACGCTGTTCGCGGAAGCCGGCGCGGTTTCATTCGAAAAAATATTGCCCGCAATCAAACAACAGCTCGCGGCTTCGAGGCGCGACGAGCACGTTGCCGTGGCCGCGCTTGAAATACAAAATCACATACGCGGCGCGTTCGTGCTTGGCCCGCGCCTTTTAGATACCACGTACGCACACGACGATCACGAATTGCTCGAGGCCATTGCCGGCTACACCGCGCGCGCGTTGGAAAATGTGTGGCTCTATGAAGCGTTGCAAGATCGGCAAGAGCGGCTGCGGCTCGAAAATTTGGCGCTGCGCGAAGCCATTAAAAAAGAAGACAGCGCCTCGGCGATTCTCGGCAAGAGCGCGGCGATGCAACGCGTGTTGCAGCAAGTGTTCAACATGGGAAAGAGCGAAGCCAACGTGCTCGTGTTGGGCGAAACCGGCACGGGCAAAGAGTTGGTGGCGCGCGCGATTCATCAGCACTCGCTGCGCGTGGAGGGGCCGTTCCTCGGCATCAATTGCACTGCGATTCCCGAAAACTTAGTCGAGGCCGAGTTCTTCGGCATCGAGGCCGGCACCGCGACCGGCGTGAAAAAGCGCCTCGGCCTGTTTGAGCAAGCGCAGGGCGGCACGCTGTTCATCGACGAGATCGGCGACATGCCCGCGGCCTCGCAAGCAAAGTTGCTGCGCGTATTGCAAGAGCGCAGCATGCGGCGCGTCGGCGGCGACCGCGAGATCGGCGTGAACGTGCGCGTGGTCGCAGCCACGAATAAAAATCTGCAAGAAGAAATTGCCGCCGGCCGCTTTCGCGAAGATCTGTTTTACCGCATCGCGGTTTTGGAATTAAACCTGCCGCCGTTGCGCGAACGGCGCGAAGATATTGCCGTGCTCGCGCAGCATTATCTCAAAATCTTCGAGCAGCGTTTGGCGCGCCCCACCGCGGGCTTTGCGCCGGAAATCTTGCATACGCTCGAAAATTATCATTGGCCCGGCAACGTGCGCGAGTTGGAAAATGAGATCGAGCGTTTGGTCACACTCGCGGAGCCGAAGCAACGTTTGCAAGTTGAACAGCTCTCTCCCAAGTTTCGCCGCTTGGCAACGAACGCCACGACTCCCGTGACGCGTCCGACTCGTTTGCGCGACGCGCTTGATCTAGTTGAGCGCGAAATGATTGCCGCGGCGCTCGTGCAATTTCACAACAACAAAAGCCGCGTCGCGCAAACGCTTGGCCTGAGCCGCCTCGGCCTCATGCAGAAAATGGATCGCCTCGGCCTTTCCACGAGCCGGAGCGCAAAGCCATGACGCTGCGTGCGAAACTCATTCTCGCGATTCTTTTGGAAATCGCGTTGACCATTACCTTCGTCGGCTTGTACGCCTATCAAGGCTCGAAGAATGAGATCGAACAACTCGCGCGCGACTTGTTGATTGCGCGCACCGAATATGCGTATGCGAAATGTGAAAGCTTTAATCTGCACTACGGCAAGCCCACCTCCGAGTTGATGAAAGCCATCAACGAAGTGCGCATCGCGACCGACGGTTACATCGTTGCCATCGACAACAACGAAGGCCCGAACAAGGGCGTGGCGATGATTCATCCCAGCGCCGTCGGCGAGAATCTCAACACCCAACGTTTCCCGCACATTCAAGCTGTGATCAATCACCTCGACGCACAAGGCCGGCCCGACCGTTATTCCGCGTTCACGGAGTATCGCCAAGAGACCGAGGCGCGCGGCCGGCAAGGCGAAATCAAAATCGCATACTACATGTATTACAAGCCGTGGAATTGGATTTTGCTTTCTTCCGCTTATGAAGAAGATCTGTATCAAGGCTCGGACATCGTATTGCATCGCACGGTAGAGGCGATCGCGGTGATGACCATCATCGGCATCATCATTATGACGCTGTCCGTGCGGCGCATATTGGATCCGCTGCGCCAATTGACGCTGACCACGGAGGAGGTTGCGAACGGCAATCTCAACGCGACGTTTCAATTCGAATCCAAAGACGAGATCGGCAATCTCGCGCGCTCGCTGAACAAGATGATGCGCGCCTTGCAGCAAAACTTGCGCATCACGCAGGAGTTCGAGATTGCGCGACGCATGCAGACGGAAATGCTGCCGGAGGCAGCGCCCGCGCTGCCGGGTTTGCAAATCGTCGCGCGCTCCATTCCCGCCACGGAAGTGGGCGGCGATTTTTACGATTTCATTCGGCTCGATGAACAGCGCGTGCTGATTATCGTCGGCGATGTTTCGGGCAAGGGCGTTTCGGGCGCGATGGTCACTTCCGCGGCGCTCTCGGCGTTGCGGCACGCGGCAGAAGAGCGTCGCGCGCCGTGCGAAATTTTGACGCTCGCAAATCGCCGGCTCGCGCGCGATCTGCAGCGCAACATGTTTGTGGCCGTGTTCTGCGGTGTGATCGATACGGCCGCGGGCACACTCACTTATGCGAATGCCGGACAAACACTGCCCATGATCTGCCGCGAGACCGAAGCGTTTTATCTTGCTTCACCGCACGAGGGGGAACATTTTCCGCTCGGCGCGCGCATGCACGCGCGCTACGGCCAAGAGCAGATTGCGCTGCAAGCCAATGACCTGTTGGTGTTTTATACGGATGGCATCGTGGACATGATGAATCGCGCGACCGAACCGTATAGCTTCGAGCGCTTTCTTGCTTCCGTGCGAACGCATGCGCACGCGCCATTGGACGAAATGCTCGAACGACTCCTTGCCGATGCCGAAGATTTCACGGCTTCGAAAGAGCATTTTGACGACATCACCTTGCTGCTTGCACGCTTTGCAGGCAAGCAGCACGCGGAGCCGGCCGCGTTTGCGCCCGAGGTTTTCTCCACCAATCAAAACGCGAGCGAGATTCGTTTGACCATTCCCTCGCGCGTGGGCTATGAAAAACTCGCGATGAACACCGCGGCGACATTGGCGGAGTTGATCGGCTTCGAACGCGAGCGCATCGAGGATTTGCGCACCGCGGTCTCGGAAGCGTGCCTCAATGCGATGGAGCACGGCAACAAGCTGCACGACATCAATCGTGTCGATGTTTCTTTCAAACCCACGCGGGAAAACTTGACGATCCAAATTTTCGACAACGGTTCCGGTTTCGCGCCCCGTTCGAGCGCGCCGGATTTGCTCAAAAAAATTCGCGGCGAAGAAAATCCGCGCGGCTTGGGGGTGTTCTTGATTGAGCAATTGGTGGATTCCGTGGAATACAAAGCCATGCCCGAGCTTGGGCATGTGACTACGCTGCGAATGAGCAAGAGCAAAGAACAAAGCGCAACCACGGATTTCACGGATTGACACGGATATGGTCATCAAAAACGTGTATTCGCATTTCATTTTCTTGTTAAAAATAGTCCGTGAAAATCCGGGTCATCCGTGGTTTAAATTTTTGATGAAAGGTTTTGCGTGAGCGAAATTCAAGTCAACCTTCGGTTGGAAGACAAGCTGGCGCTTCTTGATCTCAACGGCGACGTCACGGCGTTGGCGGAGAAACGCATCACTTCGGCATACGAGCGCGCCGCGACGCAAAAGCTCAAAGCCGTGATTCTGAATTTCAGCAACGTGGGTTATATCAACTCCGCGGGCATGGCGATCATCATTGCATTGCTTACGAAGGCGCAAGACAACGGCGACCGCTTGTGCGCGTTCGGTTTGTCGCCGCATTTTCAAAAAATTTTCGAGATGGTGGGGTTGCTCAAACACGTGCCGCACTTTGCCAATGAAACCGAAGCGCGCAACCATTGCGCGACTTTATAAACTGTTCGGACTTTAACACCGCCGCTATGTTATCCTATTCGCTCCGCGCCATGCGCTCTGAAGATTTGCCCGCCGTGAACCGCGTGCTCTCCAAGGCCTTTACCTCCGCGCGCATTGATGAAGGCTATAAGAATGCCTACGTGCGCCCCTGTCATCTTTCTTTTCTAGAAATGTATCTCGCCAATTTTCCCACGGGCTGTTTTGTGGTGGAAAACAAACAGAGCTTGCTCGGCTATTCGTTCGCGCATCTTTTGGGGCAAGTCGGTTGGATCGGCCCGTTGAGCGTTTTGCCCGCGCATCAAGGCAAGCACCTCGGCCATGAGATCGTGCTCGCCGCGATTCAGGCTTTGCAAAAGGCCGGCGCGCAAGTCATCGGCTTGGAAACCGCGCCGCGCAATTATCGCAATCTCGGTTTCTATAGCAAGCTGGGTTTCAAACCGGGGCGCTTGACGTTCGACATGACGAAGCGCGTGCCGCCGATTGCGCTCGACGTTTTGCCGTCTAAATATGAAATGTGTTTTGTCAGCCAACGCGAGGGCGCCGCGCGCGCGGAGTTATTGGCGGAAGTCGATGCGCTCGCGGGCCGCCTCGATCCTGGGCTCGCGCTCAGTCATGAAATTGCGTTGGCGCTGCGCTTCAACTATGGCGACGCGTTGTGTTTGCGCGCAGGCAACCGCCTGCTCGCGTGCGCGCTCGCGCATACGGAAACTTATTCCGAAGATGAAAACGCGCGCTATTTAAAAGTCATTGCGCTGTTGATTGAGCCCAAGCGCGCGGAATTGCCCGGACAAATCGTGCAGCTCCTCTGCAATTGGGCGAATCAAAAACATCTCGATACCGTGAGCATCCGCACGCCCTCGCGTTATACGCGCGCGTATCACGCGTTGCTCGGGCTGGGCTTTCGCGTTTTTCATGCCGAGCTGCGCATGACCCTAAAGGGCTTTCATGAACGCGCGCACCCACGCGAGTTCAATTTGAGCAAGTGGGAATAAGCGAATGCGAGAACCAAACGCAAAATAAAATACGGAAAGTTTTTGAGGCCACACCCGGATCAAAAGCTTACGCGGAAAAGCCGGAAGCTTTTCCGCGTGCGTTTTTGTTCCGTGTGCTGCACGAAGGGTTTCGGTTTTTCGCGTGTCTGAAAATCCGCGGTTTAACCTTTTGAGGTTTGAGATTTGATAGTTGCCCGCAATCTCAGCTTGCACTATTCGACTCCGGCGGGACTTGCCACGGTGCTGTCCGAGATTTCCTGTGAGATCGCGAAGGGTGAGTTTGTCGCGTTGATGGGCGCGAACGGCTCCGGCAAAACTTCTTTCGCGCGCTGTTTGAACGGCGTCATTCAACCTTCGAGCGGCGCGGTCTTCGTCGAGGGCATGGACACGCGCGCGCCCGAGAACTTGCTCGAAATTCGGCGGCGCGTGGGCATGGTTTTTCAACACCCCGACAATCAAATGGTCGCGCCCACGGTTGAGCGCGAAATTGCTTTTGGTTTAGAAAACCTCGGCGTGCCGCGAGCGGAAATGCGCGCGCGGGTCGAAGCAATGCTCGCGCGTTTCGAATTGCAGGCGTATCGCGAACACGCGCCGCATCAACTCTCCGGCGGAGAGAAACAGCGCGTCGCGCTCGCTGCCGTCTTGGCCATGCAGCCGCGCCATCTTATTTTTGATGAACCCACTTCTTTGCTCGATCATCCCAGCCGCTTGCGTTTGTTTGAAACGATTGCGCAACTGCGCGCGCCCTCGCTTTCAACTCCTGCCTCGATTCTCTTCATCACCCAATTCGCGGAAGAAGCTTTGTTCGCCGAAAGACTGCTTGTGCTCGATCACGGCCGGCTCGTCATGAACGGCGCGCCGCGCGCGTTGTTCATGAATGTGGAAGCGTTCGAGCAAATCGGTTTGCAAGCGCCGCTTGAGTTTCGGGTGTATCATGAGTTGTGCAAGCGCGGCGTGACGGTGGCGTTGGAAGAGGTGTTGCTTGATCCGATGTAGCTTTGCCCCCTTGTTGGGCACTGCAACATGCACGAACAGCGGCCCACAATGGGCCGGGGTTACGAAGACGATTTGCGCTTCCAGATTCGGCGCGGCAAGCCGACATTGCTTTTCAAATGAGCCGCGTTTATATTGTCGCGCGTGAATAAAGCGCCGCGCTGCGATTGCACGCGAGCCGAGTAAGAAATTTCACTTGCCCTTTGCCAACGAGGGCGGGAGGTAGCCATGCAATTCGCCGATCCCCGCACGGATTTCATCTTTCGCAAAATTTTCGGCAACGAGCACACCAAAGAGGTGTTGATCAGCTTCCTCAATGCCGTGCTCGGCTTGGAAGGCGAGCACGCGATTGCCGCGGTGACGATTCTCGATCCGTATCAAGCGCCGAAAATCTCTTCGCTCAAGCGCAGCTTCCTAGACGTGAAATGTCGCGACCAGCGCGGCGTCGAGTTCGTCGTGGAGATGCAAGTGGCCTATACCGAAGGCTTCAACAAGCGCGTGCAATACAATGCGTGCAAAGCCTACGTCGGCCAAATTCCCTCCGGCGTCGATTATCCGCGCTTGAATCAAGTCATTGCGATCTCGATTCTCGATTTCACCACGTTCAAAGAGTTCGAGCATTATCTTTCCTGCCACGAGCTGCGCGAGACCATCACCAATAATTGTTATCTCGACGAGATTCGCCACTACTTCATCGAATTGCCCAAGTTCACGCTCACGGAGGCGCTGCTCGAAACGCCGATTGAGAAGTGGTGCTACTTTCTCAAACACGCGGGCGAGCTGCAAACCGTGCCGGAAAAGTTGAAAGCCGAACCTTATCTCACCGCGTTCGAGGTGGCGAATCGCGCGAACCTGACGCGAGAAGAGTGGGAGGTGTATGATGCGACGATGGTCGCGATTCAAGACGAGCGCGGCAGATTGACCGGAGGGATTAAATTGGCGCTCGCTGAAGCCGAAGTCACACATGCGCGTGCTCGCGTGGAAGCGCATGCGGAAGGCGAGCGGCTGGGCCAGCGCAAAATTTTGCAGGCCTTATTGCAGAAAGGCTTGCCTCACGATAAGATCGCAGGCATGACCGGTTTGTCAGTCAATGAGATCGAGAGTTTACTACAGTAGTGGGAATTGCCGCCGCCTTAAATTTTGTTCCGGTTAAAATAGAGCACGGATTTATTTCTTATTTCAAGGATGAACATGAAACGTCAAAAACTACTTCTCGTTTTTACCGCCGCCCTTTTACCCGCACTGGCGTTGAGCCAATCGTTTCCGCTTAAAGGCCGCATTGCATTAACCGGTGTGCCCGCGCCGCTTCCGGCTTATAACTCTGGAAAAAATGCCGGCGCGTGCGCCGCGCAAATGCCGAACCCCTCGTTGTTGGTGGGAAAGAAACTTGAACTTGAAAACGTCGTCGTGTTCTTGGCGAATATCAAGCCGGAAAAATTTCCCGCGGCCGCAGTGACGGTTGATATTGTGAATTGTCTCTATAAACCTCGCGTGACCGCGCTCTTGCCGGGCGACACATTGGTGCTGCGCAGCGCAGAGGCGAAGGTGCATCATGCGCGCGCTTACTTGCACGAGTTCACGCCCGCGTGGGATCGATTGGTGACGAAAGATTTGTTTCGGAAAGACTCGAGCGAAGTTTTCAACTTTGTGTTTCGCACGAATGGCAGCACGGCCTGGGAAGTTTTATATACGCCGGGCTTGCTCGAAGTGCGCAGCGAGCTTGGCGAAGAGTGGTTGCGATCATACGTGTTCGTGATTCCGCATCGCTTCTTTGCCGTGACCAACGCGAGCGGCGAGTTCGCATTCTCCGCCTTGCCGCCGGGCAAGTATGATATGATCCTCTGGCACGAAACGCTCGGCGTCAAACGGCAACTCGTAGAAGTGAGCGCGAACGCAAAGAACGAGCTGCTCGTGACTTGGGAAATCAACAAACCCGCGAGCGCGGACTCGCTGTCGCAGGCGCAGAAGTAAAAAACACCTCTCACGAAAATGGAACTCCCACGAAAGTGAAAAGCAATTTCGTGGGAGTTCTGTTTTCGTGGGAAAAAGAATTTTGTCGAAAGGACGAACATGCAGCTCAAAGATCTCAAACTCATTGCGATTGAAAAGCCCGAAGACACCAACTTCATTCTCGGGCAAAGTCATTTCATCAAAACCGTGGAAGACTTGCACGAGGCTTTGGTCGGCGCGGCGCCGGGCATCAAATTCGGCCTCGCGTTTTGTGAAGCCAGCGGCCCGCGTTTGATAAGATGGAGCGGCAATGACGAGGCTTGCATTGCGCTCGCGCAAAAAAACGCGCAAGCCATTGGCGCAGGCCATAGCTTCATCATCTTTCTCGCAAATGTTTTTCCCCTCAACGTACTCCATGTCGTGCGCAACGTCCCGGAAGTTTGCCGCATTTTCTGCGCGACCGCAAATCCCACACAAGTCATCGTTGCCGAAAGTGAGCAGGGGAGAGGC
>CAYNDW010000218.1:0-9247 GCA_964395375.1 uncultured Cytophagia bacterium | reverse complement strand
TGAGCGCGGCGCGGCGTTGCTGGCGCGCACGGGCTATTCCGAAGTGGCGCCGTATCGCGGCATGTTGCAGGAAGTGGCGAACGGTTCCTCGCAGCCGATCGGCGCGCGCGCCTTTCCGCAAGCGCGTTATCTCGTGGTGCGGCGCGAAGGATTTTTTAGCAGTTTGATGATGGCCAATCTGGTTGAGCCGCATATGGAAGCCTCTTCGCTTGCGCCGATTTACGGCGCGGTGAATATCGTCACGCCTGCCAGCAAAGACAAACTCAGCGAACAGAAAATTTATGCTCATCCGCGCGCTTTGCTCAACGCCATGACTGTGCCCGCGGATTACGAAGATGCCACGTATGAAGCCAGCTCCCAATACTCCGGGCGCGAAGATTTGGGCGCGATCACAGGCATGCTGCGCAATTGGGGCTATTACGGCGTTTCGACGTTGGGCGGCTATTACGGCTTGGGCGCGGAGAGTTTGACGGACGGCAACAATAATTTTTCCTTCAAACGCTCGTGGTTTTTCTTTGACGATGAAATCGTGTGCGTGGGCGGCGGCATCAATGCGAATCATGCGGGCTTAGGCGGAATTAAAACGCTGCTGTTCACTTCGGAACAACACGGCGGCACGTTTCAATCTTCCAACGGCACGAACAGCGTGCCCACGACTTCAGACCATGAACGCGAATTGGGCGCGCTCACTTGGCTGCAGCAAAACGACATGGGTTACTACTTTCCCGGCGGCACGAATGTGAGCGCCGAGGGCTTGGGCGCGAATTATACGCGCGTCTATTTGAACCACGGCAGCACGCCTTCGAACGCTTCGTTTGCCGCGGTGCTGTTGCCGAATCACAGCGCGGCGGAAGTGCAGAATTACGCGAACAACGGCGGCGTGGAAGTGTTGCAGCGCGATGCGAATGCGCACGTAGTGCGGGATCGTTCCTCCAATGTCGTCGCGGTCGCGGCTTTCACTCCGCTTTCGCGCAATGAAGTGACGACGAATCTGCCCGGCTATATTCTTTATCAAAACGCGAACAATGAATTCGGCTTATCGCTTTACAATCCACATCGCGAAGCAGCGTTGAGCGTGAACACGGTTGATGACCGCGTCAATCCCATGGTGGATTTTGAAGTGAGGCAACCGACCGCGCATGCTTACAAAGTGCAAGTGCCGTTTCGCGTGCGTAAAGGCTCGGGCAAAGGCATGGACTTGTTCGAAGTGAGCGAACTGAGCGCGAATCGCTCGGAGCTGCAAGTCAATCTGCGCGTGTATCGCAAGTTTGAAATCGCGGGCACGACGAACAGCGACGGCTCGATCACGCTTAACTCTGCGTGGATTGCCTGGAACGACGCCGCGGAAAACGAGCCGGCAACGCCGCCGCCCACAAATCGTTTTCCGGTGGCGCGGATCAACGGCGCGGCGAACGGCTATGTCGGCGAGGCGCTCAATTTCAACGGCGCCTCTTCCTATGATCCCGACGGCGGCAGTATCGTGAATTATGCGTGGCAGTTTGGCGATAATACTTCGGCCAGCGGAGCGTATACCGCGCATACTTTCACGGCGCCGGGAAATTATACGTTGAGTTTGGAAGTGACCGACGATGAGGGCGCGAAAAGCAAAAGCACGTTCGAAGTCAATATTCAAACGCAACCCACCGGCGGCGAGCAATTGCGCGTGCTCATTTCCAGCGATGATAAATACGAAATCTATATCAACGGCGCGCGGCTGGGAGCGAATGCTTCGTGGACTTCCGCGGAAGAGTATCGCGCGCCGCTGTTGGACGGCAAAAACGTGATCGCGGTCAAAGCGGAAAATTGGGATCAAGCCGGCGCGCTGGTCGCGGAAGTTTATGCGGTGAATAAATTCTGGCCTTCGGATACGAAGTGGAAAGTGAGCTTGGCCGACCAGAGCGCGTGGCAGGAAATTGCCTTTGATGACAGTCGCTGGTTGGCGGCAACTTCGCACGGCGCGCACGGCGTCGCGCAACCGTGGGCGCAATTTCAAAACGTCACGGGCATTTCCACGGACAAGGGCGTGCACTGGATTTGGTCCGCGGACAAGCGTCAAGACCACGTGGTCTATTTGCGTTTGATCGTCTCGCCGGGAGCGGACACGCAAGCGCCGGCAGTGCCCACGGGCATTCGCATCGGAACGCAGTGAGCACACATCGTGGAGTGTTGGAATGTTGGAGTATTGGAGTGATGGAATGTTGGAGTGATGGAGTGATGGAGTGATACGCTTCTTCAGCAGTATTCCAACACTCCACAACTCCACAACTCCAACACTCCATTCATACAAACTTAAGGAGAATATCTTGCAGCAAGCGCGAGTCACCCAGACGATGCTGGGTTTTGTTTTTGGTTTGTGTCTCGGGGGATTTTTAGCCGTAACGGTTGTGCGCGAAGCGATTCCGTTGCGCGATCATGTGTGGGCGATCGGGCTGGCGCTGCTCACCGGCGCGCCGATGATCACGATCATGTACATGTGGTTCAAGTCGCTGCTGAAAAAAGTGCGCGTAGTGCTCGGGGAAAAAGGCGGCGACGTCATCAGTTCGATTTTGACCTTTCAACTCGTGGCCCTGTTGATTATTTTTCTGATTGTAATTTCGATTCTTTACGCGGCGATTGCATGAGGCAACGGCATGAAGCGATGCCCGCTCTATTTGTCATTCTGTAAGAACCTTCCCTAGTTCTCGGCACACATCCTGTTTTAAGAAGCATGCCGGGCGCGTGGGAAGGTTCTTCCAGAATGACAGCGCAGTGGAGCGTGCCTCGCCTCTAATCTGTACTAAACTCGCAAAGTCTAATTGAGCTTTTTCGACAAGTCAACAAGCGATTATCGATGGCGAAGCAACAAACTCAATCCACGAATACGGAAAACACTAGCGCGCTCACAGCTCCGCAAATCTCCGTCGTGATTCCTTCATACAATCCCGGCGAGGATATCAAGCGCTGTTTAAGCTCCGTGCTCGCGCAGCAAACGCGCGTGGCGTATGAAGTGATCGTCGTCGATAGCTCGGAAAAAGATTTCACGGAAGAATGGCAAAAGGCTTTTCCGAGCGTGCGCTTCATTCACTTGAGCGAGCGCGCCTTTCCCGGCACGGCGCGCAATCGCGGTGCACGCGAGGCGCGAGGAGAGTATGTCACGTTCACGGATACGGATTGCGTGATCGACGCGAATTGGGTGGAAGAAATTTGGCGGGCGCATCAGCGCGGCTATGAGGTCGTGGGCGGCAGCGTGGACAACGGCACGCCGGAGAGCTATGTCGGCACCGCGGAATATCTGCTCGAATTTAATGAAATGAATCCGTGGATGCCGAGCCGCGAAGTGCAAGCTCTGCCCTCGTGCAATCTTTCCCTCCACAAAAAAGTTTTTGAGAAGTGCGGCTACCTCGAAGACGCGGAAAAGGGCAGCGATACGCTGTTCTGCGTGAAAGTCGCCTCGCACGGCTTCAAAATTTTTTTCACGCCCAAAGCGAAAGTCACGCATCGCAATCGTCGCGTGCGGGAGAAATACCTCAACAATCAAAAAGCTTTGGGACGCGGCTCGGCCGGCATTCGCATGAAAACCAATCGCCCCGGCGCGTTCTTGACCAAGTTTCCGTTTCTCATTCCGCTCATTCCCGGCTTGCGCTCGCTCGCCATTGGCAAGCGCCTCTTGCGCTCGCGCTTGGCATTGTTCGGAAAGTTTTGTTGGCACTATCCGCTCATCTTCGCAGGGTTGTGGTCTTACACCTCGGGCTTTTGGGAGGGATATATGAAAGCGAAGCGGAATGGCGTCTCGAAGTGATGGATGGGTGGAGTGATAATTTTGGAGGCGTGATTTATTGGTTTAGCGGAGTGTCGGCTGCTTCAACGTCATTGCAACTTTAAGCCGGCACCTCCTCTTATTGTCATTCTGGAAGAACCTTCCCCGGCACTTGGAACTTTGCTCATGACTAGGGAAGTTCCTTACAGGATGACAACGCTATGTGAAAACATTTTCCCAAACTATGAAATCCTATGTGCGGCATTTGCGGCGTCTACAATTATAAATCGAATGAGCCGGTCGATCCGATGCGGCTCAAGCGCATGACCGAGGTCATCAAACATCGCGGCCCGGATGACGACGGCGAATACATCGCGGGCGCGCTCGGCTTCGGCTTTCGGCGGCTCGCGATCATCGATCTCAAAACCGGGCATCAGCCCATGTGCGATGAAACCGAAACCGTGTGGATCATCTTCAACGGCGAGGTTTACAACTACGTGGAGCTGCGCGAAGCTTTGCAGCGCCGCGGCCATCACTTTCGCACGACCTCCGACACCGAGGTCATGCTCAAAGCCTATCTCGAATACGGCCTCGATTGCGTGCAGCATTTCAACGGCATGTTCGCCTTCGTGATTTGGGACGCGAAGAAGAAGCGCGTCACGGCCTATCGTGATCGCGCGGGTGTGAAGCCGTTTTATTATTCGGTTGATGAAAACGGGCTGCTCTTCGGTTCGGAAGTGAAGTCGATCTTGCAATATCGCCGCAAGCCCGTCGAGACCGACGCTGAAGCGCTCGATGACTTTATGACCTTCGGCTACGTGCTCGGGCCGAAGACGATGTTCAAAGGGATTCAGAAGCTCGAACCCGGACACATGCTGGTGTGCGAGAACGGCGAGCTGCGCAAGCGTCAATATTGGGAGCTGAGTTTCGCGCAGCGCAAGCAACGTCCGTTGCAAGAAGCAATTGATGAAACCAAAGCCCTGCTCGAAGACGCGATTCGCTTGCGTTTGCGCAGCGACGTGCCGCTCGGCGTGTTTCTCAGCGGCGGCATTGACTCGAGCGCGGTGGTCGCGTTGTTGAGCCAGTCCGTGCCCGGGCCGATCAAAACTTTTTCCGTGGCCTACGATCGCGGCGGCGAAAAGTATAATGAGCTTGAGTATGCGCGCCTCGTGGCGAAGAAGTTCAACACCGAGCATCACGAAATCATCGTTGATCCCAGCGAGTTCCGCGATTTCATTCCAAAATTTTTGTGGCACATGGACGAGCCGGTGGCCGAAGCGCCGGCCATCTCGCTCTTTCACGTTTCGAAGCTCGCGCGTGAGCACGTCACGGTCGTGCTCTCCGGCGAAGGCTCGGATGAATTGTTTGCGGGCTATCCGATCTATCGCTATCTTATGCAGATTGAAAAATTCACGAAGATTCCACAAGCGTTGCGCTGCGGTTTGATTGCGAAGCTGCTGCGCGCCGGCTCTTCGGATTATCGTGTGGAGAAATTTTTAGCGATGTCCGAACTGCCGCACGGCTCGCGCTACCTCGGCGTGCACCAACTCGATCCGCGTTGGAAAGACACGCTCTTCTCTTCTTCATACAAAGCGAGCTTGAACGGCTATCGCAGCCTCGCGCGAGTGGAGGAGCTTTATGAAAAAGCAAAAGCTTTTGAGTTGTTGGATCAATATCTTTATTTCGACACAAAGACGTGGCTGCCCGACGACATTCTCGTGAAGGCCGACAAGATGAGCATGGCCACTTCGATCGAGCTGCGCGTGCCGTTTCTCGATTATCGTTTGCTCGAGCACGCGGCCACGCTCGGCCCGGATTACAAGCTGCGCGGCACGACCTCGAAATTCATTCTCAAAGAGATCGTAAAAGATTTGCTGCCGGAAGAAATCATCACCCGACCCAAACGCGGATTTCCTACGCCGATCTCATTTATGTTCCGCAATGAGTTGAAGAGCTACGTTGAAGAGTTGTTGTTTGATCGCCGCACGCGCGAGCGCGGTTATTTCGATCCGGCCGAAGTGCGCCGCACGGTCGAGGAGCACGCCGGCGGCAAGCATTATCTCGACAAAACCATTTGGCAGCTCGTGCTGTGTGAAGAGTGGCATCGCATGTTTGTGGATAATAGCGGATCAGCCACGGTTTGACCGTGGCTTTGCTTAATAAAACTATGGCCAAGCCATAGTAGCGCATGCATACAAAGCAAAAAATAAAGCCACGGCCAAACCGTGGCTGAACGGTTCGATTCTTTCATTTGAAAACACAGGAAAGAGGCATGAAAGTTTTAATCACCGGCGGCGCCGGGTTTATTGGTTCACATTTGACGGATGCGTTGTTGGAGCAAGGGCACCAAGTTACGATCATTGATGATTTGTCCACGGGGCGGATGGAAAATTTCGCGCACGTACGCGCGCTTCCGAATTTTCATTTTGCCATCGAAACCATCATGAACGAAACCGTGATGGATCGTTTGGTGAGCGAATGCGACGTGATTTATCATCTCGCCTCCGCGGTCGGCGTGGAATTGATCGTAAGCAGCCCGGTCGAAGTTATCGAACGTTGCGTGCTCGGCAGCGAGATGGTGTTGAAGATTGCCAATCGTTACAAACGCAAAGTGTTGATCACCTCCACTTCCGAAGTTTACGGTAAAAGCACGAAAGTTCCGTTCAGCGAAGAAGACGATCGCCTGCTCGGGCCGACCACGAAAAGCCGTTGGAGTTATTCCTGCTCGAAAGCGATTGACGAATTTTTGGCGCTCGCTTATTTCAAGGAGAAGGGCTTGCCCGTGGTGCTCGTGCGTTTGTTTAACACCGTGGGGCCGCGTCAAACCGGGCAATACGGCATGGTCGTGCCGCGTTTCATCAAACAAGCAATGGAAGGCCGCGCGCTTACGGTCTATGGCGCCGGCTCACAATCGCGCTGCTTCGGTTTTGTCGGCGACGTGGTCGGCGCGTTGATCAAACTTATGAATCATCCGCAAGCCGTCGGGCAAATCTTCAACATCGGCAACACGCAGGAAGTGACGATCATGGAATTAGCCAAACGCGTACTCGCTTTGACCGGCAGCGCTTCGAAAATCAAACTCGTGCCTTATGAAGAAGCCTACGAGCAAGGTTTCGAAGACATGGCGCGCCGCGTGCCGGATTTAACCAAAATCAAAAAACTCATCGGTTATGAGCCTAAAGTCGATCTCGAAGGCATTATCACACGGATTCAAGAATACGAACTTGCGGCGGTAAAAACCGAAAAGAAGCCCGCACATGAATTGGCGCATTTGCCGCGCTAGCGCATGGATGATGGTGGTTTATTTTATTGAGAAAGGATTCTGATTATGAAGCCGAATCTCTTATCTGAAATCTTCGGTAAAAATTCTCCCCTTGAGGGGGGTGTCTTGAGTGAAGTGAGGAGTTTAAGAAAATTTGTATTGCGCAAGAACACCCCCCTCAAGGGGGGAATTGTTTTGGGTCTGGTCTTGGTGCTCTGCCTGCTAGCAAAGGTTGATTCCACCTTCGCGCAGAATTTCAATCCCACGTTTCCGCGCATCGGGGTGATCTATTTTTATGAAGCCAACATTCCCGAAGAGATTTGGCGGCATCATGATCTCATTGTCACGCGTTTGTGGTATCCGGAAATCGCGCGGCGCGTTAAACAAGCCTATCCCGACAAATTGGTCATCGCTTGCAACAACGTGATCGACGGCAACACGCTGCAGCCGCCGGATGCGTGGCTCGTGCCGACGCTGAACAATTCCTGCCTCAAAGGCTGGCATGACAACTCGCATCCCGGCGATTGTTTGTATGACGGCACCGATCGTTGCCCCTTGGTGAATGGCGAGCGGTGGAATACTTATCTCGCCAAAAAAATTCATGAGAAAACCGATTGGACCGTGTTCGACGGCACGTTTTGGGATTCGTGGGCCGGGAGTTTCGGCACGTGGAAAGAAAACTACAACCAAATCGATTTGGATCGCAACGGCGTCGCGGATGCGACCCAGGGCAATCTGGTCAACGAACTTTGGCAAGAGAGCAATCGCCGCATTGTTGAAGAGCTGAATAAATTGACGCCGCCGGGCAAAATCATGATGGCGCATGAAGCCGACGCCGCGGAGACTGGCTATCTCAATGGCATCGGCATCGAAGGCTGGACCGGCGAATATTGGGATTGGAAATTCACGAGCACGCTCTTGCCGTTCGCGAACAACGCGGTCACGCCGCGCGTCAGTTTCATCGAGTGCAAAGCCAATCCGCACGATTTTCAACGCATGCGTTTCGGCTTGGCCACGGCCTGCCTCGCGGGCGCATACTTCGGCGTGGATGAAGGCGCGTATGCGCATCGCTTCACGTATGTGTACGATGAGTATCTCGCCGATCTCGGCTATCCCACGGCTGCGCCGCAAAAAGTAAAAACCGGCGTGTGGGTGCGATATTTTGATAAGGGCGCGGTGATCGTCAACGGCTCCGGCACGCCGCAAACGGTAAGCGCGGAGGAATTGCAGGGCGGGCCTTATTATCATTTTCTCGGCGGGCAAGCGCCGCGCGTCAACAACGGGCAAGCTTTCACCACGATCAATCTTGCGGGATCGGCCGATAACACCAAAGAGCAAACCGGCGACGGCGTGCTCTTGCTAAAGGATAAAGACAAAGTTCTCATCGTCGAAATCGTGGTCGATAACGCGCCGCTCAACATGACTTCGCCGGGCAGCGATCCGGCTGCATTCACGGGCAATTGGACGCAACAGGATCCCGGCAAGGTGAAGCAGACGAATGCCTATGCGTTGAACTATGGCTGGGTGGGCAATGAAGACGGCTATCGCGATCATCATTTTCCATACTTGTTTACGCCGGCCAATCCCAGCGGCGGCAGCGAAGCGGTGTATACTCCCACCTTTGGTGCCGCGGGCGAATACGAAGTCTTCGAATGGCATCCCTTTCACGGCAACAGCCTGGATGAAGCGCAAGAAGCGACGAATGTGCTTTATACCATCAAGCATCGCGACGGCGTCACGCAGAAGACCGTCGATCAAGCGCAAAACACCGGACGTTGGAACAGCTTGGGCAAATATAATTTCGACGCGGGCTTGAATGGTAAAGTGACGATTAGCAACAAAGCCGCGAGCGGCGTCGTGCTTGCGGATGCGATCAAGTTTGTGAATGTGAAATCAGTGATTCCGCCGCCGCCGCCCGTGGTTGATACCACGCCGCCGGCGGTGCCCACGGGCGTGAAAGTGCAAGGCAATCCGTGAGGCTTGCGCACCGGCGACGCGCAGCTTTCATGCGCTTGTGACAAACGGGTATGCCAAATCTTAAAGGCTTTCTCCGCTGCTTTTGCGGAAGAAAGCCTTTTGTTTTATGCGACCCCGCAACGATTCCGCGCTTGAGTTTCTGCCGGCTTGCTTTATGGCCTCGGTAGCACGAGTCGTTTGTATGTCGTGGCGTGAATTTCAATCGCAAGGCCATTCTCCAGGCGCTGAAACCGTCGCCACCTGATTGAGCGGCATCCGTGCACCATAAACCT
>CAYNDW010000217.1:6224-9254 GCA_964395375.1 uncultured Cytophagia bacterium | reverse complement strand
TACCGACGTCGATACGGGCGTTGTGGAGCGGCTGGTCGACCCGTTGATTCACCTCGTGCGCAACGCGGTCTATCACGGCATCGAATCGGCAGCTATTCGCGTGGCAAAAGGTAAGCCGGCGGCCGGCTCGATTTATCTTCATGCGGCACATCGTGGAAATGCGGTGTTGATTGAAGTCGAAGACGATGGCGCAGGGCTTGACGTCGAAAAAATTCGAGCTAAAGCGGTCGAGCGGGGGCTGGTCCGTCCGGAGATGGCCCGTTCGTTACCCGAGTCTGAAGTGATCAAGTATATTTTCATGCCGGGATTCTCCACAGCCGACCAGATCGGCGATCAGGCTGGGCGAGGGGTCGGCATGGATGTGGTCAAGCGTGTCATCGAAAGTATGAACGGCCACATCGATGTCGAATCTATTCGAGGGGTAGGGACGAAGTTTACTCTCAGCCTTCCGCTTACGCTCTTGATTGCCACGGCTCTGATGGTCCGAGCCGGAGGGGAGTGCTATGCGATCCCGTTGCCTGCGGTGCGTGAAGTCACCATGTTGACTCCGAGCGCGCATCAACGGGTGGGCGAACGATCGATATTACATATCGGTGACGAGGCGATAGAAGTGCAGTCGCTCCAGCAGATCCTGAGTCGAAGCGCGGCGGCAGTGGAAATCGGGAAACCTGTGGTCATTGTGCGAACGGCATCCGGGATGATCGGCATCGTGGTCGATGAATTGCTCGGTCGGCAGGAAATCGTCATTAAGCCGCTGGGGTCGTTGAAGTCTTTGAACCGCTCCAGCTTCGGCGGCGCGACCATCGATCCGGAAGGACGGGTGGTTCTTGTTCTGGATCCTGCTCGATTGCTGGGGCGAGAGGCTCAAGCCCTTGCGGCGCCGGACTTGGCGCTTAATACGATGGCCTCGACGGACTTGTTGGCTCCCTACACCGAGGCCTCAGAGCCGAAAGCGGCAGAGCGGTTGCTGCTCCTGATCGACGACTCCTTGAGCATTCGAAAGTTTGTCGGTCGAATGTTGGAGTCAGCTGGGTACGAAGTCCATACAGCGGTCGATGGAGAGGAGGGGCTCCGAAAGGCCGCTTCACAACAGTATCAGCTGATCATCACCGATCTGGAAATGCCTAAGTTGAATGGCTTTGAAGTAATTCAGGGACTGCGCAGCCGTGAGCAAACACAGCAGACACCAGTCATCGTTATGACAACGCGGGCCGGCGATAAACACCGCCAAATGGCTCTCAATATTGGGGCGAGTTCCTATATTGCCAAGCCTGTCGAAGAACGGGCTTTAATCCAGGAAATCGAGCGCTGGATCGGTAAAGAAGTCGCTGTGCGCCAGTAATGGCTCCGTGCCCAATTGTCGGATGATGCCATGGCAGTGAGCCGTAGAACAGGATGAATCGACTATGAGTTTGCGAGGCCGTCAGAATTCGACAACCAGGCCTTTGCAGACGGCAAGTTTCCTGGTTGTTCGTGTAGGGCTCAGTTATTTGGCTCTGCCTGCAACTGGGGTCCGCGGGGTTCTTACGTCAGAAGAGGCTGGTCATGAACAGACCGTGACAGAGTCGGGGAGCGTGTATCATCAGGTGGATCTTGCGCGACAGCTGTCAATCGTTGCCGACCTGTCTGGTCCTGAGATGAGGACGGTGTTGTACTCGACCGGACGTTCCCAGGGCGCGATGGCTGTAGAACAGGTTGTGGGTTTGATAGATGTAGAACCGAATGGATGTTTGCCGTTACCGGCCCAGTTTCGAGGCGATGAGCGCAACTGGTTCGGAGGGATGATGCTGCATCAGGATCAGTTGGTATTGATCCTGAACCCTTCGTGGGCGCTAGGGGAGTTGTCGAGCGCAGAGTCTGCGCCTCGTGGGCAGATAGAACAGCCGAAGCGGGCAACCCCAGTAGCGATCGGTGAATCATGCTGAGGGCTAGCCGAGGGCAACATCAGACGCAGGGCGCGAAACGGTCGTGGAATGTAGTGGTGTTTTCCGTCGGTGGAATGAGGCTGGCAGCAAGGACCGAAGATGTAGGAGGGGTGTCTCCCTGGACCCAGACTATTCCGGTGCCGAGTGGGACACCGTTTGTGCGGGCTATTCTGAAGCGTGATAATCGTGCTATGCCGGTGTACGATTTGGCGGGAAGAATGAATCGCACGGTGCAAGGAGATCCGCTCTTGTGTCTGGAGGTTCGACACCTCGACGGGCCAATGGCCATCTGCATCGATGCCGATGTGCCGTCTCTCGAAACTGTAGAAGTGGCTGTCATACGACCCAGTGGCGACAAGGATATTGAATCGCTGGGCTCCGTCACGATCGGTGAGCATGACGTGACTATTGTGGCATTGCAGAGACTGGGACGGTCGATACAAGATGCCGTCACACGGTAAGAGGTCTGAAGGAAGGTATTCATTATGACAAAAGTTTTGATTGCCGACGATAGTATCGCGGTCAGGAAAGTCGCCGAACGATTGCTGACGGAGGCCGGATTTGGAGTCACGCTTGCTGCGAACGGCGAGGAAGCATTGGCGTATTTGGCCAAAGAGACTCCTGATTTGGTCGTGTCCGATGTCATTATGCCGGACAAAAGCGGCTATGAAGTGTGCGCCTTCGTGCGCGCACAGAGGTCGCTGGCGAATACGCCTGTGCTTCTCATCTCCGGCATTGTGAACGACGAAGTGACGAAGCAGGCGGAATCCTGTCACGCGGATGGAGTCCTGAAAAAGCCGTTCCAAGGTACCTCTCTCAAGGATCGAGTGCTGGAATTATTGGCTAAGCGGCAAAGCATTGTGGCTCCTACCGTGAAGAGTGTTGAGAAGGTGGCTCAGCCTGTCGAGTCGGCTCAAAGTCCACGTGTAAGTGACGAACAATTAGATGTCTATCGACGGGCTGTTGCGCGATTGAAGCCGCTGGAGGAAGAATTATTGGCTGAACGAGATCGCGCAACGCGAAGTGCGCAGCGAGTAGCGCAACTCGAAGGACAAGTAGGCCGCACTCAGGAGTTCGAGTCGATATTGGCAGGGGAGCGAGAGCG
>CAYNDW010000217.1:0-6214 GCA_964395375.1 uncultured Cytophagia bacterium | reverse complement strand
CTGTTGCACGGGTGCAGGAGCTCGAGGCCGAGCTTCAGAAGGAACGGCAAGATCGAGCGCAACAAGCCGTGCGTCTCGCCGAGTTGCAAGCGGGTGCGAGCCGTGTTCAAGAATTGGAAGCGACTCTAAACGCCGAGCGCCAGGCCGCGGCTCAATTGGTTGAACAGATGGCTGAGATGGAACAGGCGGTGACCCGATCACAGGTGTTGGCAAAACAACTTGCGCAGGAGCAAGAGCAAACGAGCGATCTAACTCGTCGCGTGGCCGAGGGTGAACGGGCTTCCGCGCAAGTGCGTGTGTTAGAGCAAACGCTGGCTGCCGAACAGCACACTAATCGAGATCTTGCCGCGCGCCTTTCCGAAGCTGAGCGCACGTCGCAGAAGGCCCAGGAAGGGGAGGCACTGCTTCAGACCGAGCGAGAGCGAAATAGTCTTTTGATGAAGCGTGTTTCTGAAACTGAACTGGCAGCCGAACAAGCCTCTAAACGATTCGAGGAAATGGCGACAAAGCTTGGCGAGATTGCAGGGTTGGCTTCTCAGCTGGGGAATGGCAAGCGACGGCCCTGATCCCGTACTCATCTTTTCTCGCGAATCGTTCGTCCTATGAAAGACCAATGTTATGGCTGCCGACTCCTCGGATGACTTCCAGAAAGAGCTGATCGATCTGTTTGTTCAAGAAGCGAAGGAATGGCTCCAGAACATTCATGTCGCTCTGGATGAGTTGCAACAGGGGCCGGCGCCGGAACGTCATGCGAAGCTGATTGGGACGATATCGGCTGGATTGACGAATCTTGGCGGATCTGCAGCCACGCTGAATCTTCCCGATGTCGCGCAGGTCAGCTTCGAAGCAATTCCCTTTGCTATCGCTCTTCAGGACCCGCAGAAATCACTTTCCGTTCAGGACTTCCTCTCGCTGTGTAAACAGCTCGGGCAGATCCATACTGCATTGACTCGTGCAACGGGTATCGTATTCGAGGACGTGTCGAGTGACACGGTGGCTGAGGAGGCCCGTCCAAGTCTTTCATCCAGCGAGTTTTTGCGAACGCTTCAGGAACTACAACGCACGAAATTTCCCGATGGTACAGCAGGACGTAACGTCATTCGCACTTTGATTGAGCAAGTGGAAGGACAGGTTCAAGCCGGTATAGATCGCATCGATCCTGTTGTCATTCAAGGGTATCTTGTGCGAGCGTCCGAGGCGGACGAAGTGTTTCTGAGGGCGGTTGACGAAAAGATTCCTGAGATTGTGCGGAATATGGATGCGCTCAAGTTGGATAGGGACATAGGCTCCTCATGCAAGATGGCGCTCGAAGCTTCGCTTCAAGATGTCGCGCAGTTGCGCACAGAAGCGCAGCAGGCGAATGCGAGTGCGGCGGTGTCATTTTTTACAGGTTTGCACAGTCTGTTGACCGTGGTGGTGCAAGGTCGAGCGCTTCTGGCTGCCACGCGGGTGGATTCGGTCAAGGCACGGCTGCAGGTCATGAGCGGCGTTGCCCGCCAATGGGTGGAATATGAGAAAGCTCAATGCGACGCGGTTGATCGGTTGCTTCCTGCCGGCCACCTGTAATGAATATGTCTGAACTCTCCTCATCGGGCTGTCGAAACCGCTGGCGGGGCCGAACATCGTGATCGATAATGATGGCGGGATGAGTGTTGATGTGGACTATACGAAATATTGGAGGCTCCGAGCCTTCCCGTTTGACAATGTGCCGGATCCTCGATTCTATGTGCCCTGCTCACAACATGATGCGGCGCATCGGTGGTTGAGTTATGGGGTTCAGACCGGCAAAGGTCTGCTTCTTCTTACCGGCGACATCGGGTGCGGAAAAACGTTGCTGAGTCGTCGATTGATCGTTGGGCTGTTGCCTGCCCGGTATGATGTTGCCCTTGTGGCCAATCCCGCCTTGTCTCCATCCGAATTGCTGGATGAGGTATTGTCTCAGTTTGGGCTTGGGCGTATGCGGTCGAAAGGAAGGCGGTTGCAGACACTAAACGAGCGGCTACAATCGAATGCCCAACGCGGGATCAGTTCAGTGTTGATTGTGGATGAAGCGCAAGCGATTGAAAGCGCCAAAGGGTTCGAGGATCTCCGGTTGCTGACGAATTTTCAGCTCAACGATCGTTTTCTATTAACGATTCTGCTGATCGGTCAGCCGGAACTGCGTCGTCGCGTCGCGGGAATTCCACAGTTGAATCAGCGGATCGCGATCCGCACACATGTAGGCCCCTTCACGGCAGAGGAAACGACGTCGTATATTGTCGCTCGTATGGAGTCCGTGTCAGAGCGAACAGATGTGTTTACAAAAGAGGCGATGGCAGGGATCTACGAACAGAGCAAAGGGATCGGGCGACTCATCAATGCGCTCTGCGATCAATGTCTCTTTGCCGGAGCGATCGAGGGTGTCGCACAGATCGATGATCGGCTCGTTCAGCGGGTCGGGCACGTCATATAATGGTGACTCGAACCTTCTCTGAAGGCGGTTTCAGACTATGAGCGGATCCAACATGACGGACTGGTATGGTTTAGCGCAAGAGCGATTGACTGCCGTGGCTCTTGCCGTGCAGCGGCAAGAACCGCTCGATTTAGTGGCCTTGTCCGCTCTTGCGGTGGAGATTTCTGAGTCACTGAAGAGAAACGATCAATTAGTCGTTCAGGCGATGAGCGGCCCATCGGGTCCTCCGCTGATTACGAATCTTGTGAATGTCGGGATTCTGGCGACAAAAGTCGGGGCTCGGTTGGGATATCACGGGAAAGAGTTGGAGCAGCTTACATTTGCAGGGCTGTTGCACGACATCGGTCTCTTTGCCGTGCCGCAATCGCTGATTACGAAGTCGGGCCGATTGACGCAGGATGAGCGTACATTGATTGAGCAACATCCAGAACTTGGCTATCAAACGATTCGGAAGGCAGGCCAGCAATACGAGTGGCTCGCGCAAGTGGTGAGGCAGGCGCATGAGCGGTGGAACGGACAGGGATATCCAAACAAACTGAAGGGGCGGCAAGTCTGCGAGTTTGCGCAAATCATCGGTGTGGTGGATATCTTCGACGCCCTCGTGAGCCCGCGCGGGTATCGTCGACGCTTTTTCCCTCATGAAGCGGTGCGGGAGCTCATGGTGGCGGAACGGACGTCATTCCCTCGTGAGGTCATCAAGGCCTTGGTTGAACAACTGTCGGCGTATCCACTGGGCACCTCGGTACGGTTAACCACTGGAGAAATCGGGGCAGTCATGCGCGTCAATACGCGCTATCCACTGCGCCCGGTTGTATGGGTCGAGGGCGATGCCGCATATGGGCAAGAGGGGCGACAGGTCGACCTCAGCTGCACCCCTCTCGTGTCGATCATCGAAACACTCGAATCTCCTGACATTGCACGCGTGCGGTCTCCGGCAAATGAGACGCGAACCAGAACGTCAGATGCTCTGCCATCGGTGTCAGAACAGTTTACATCGCTGTTGGAAGGTTTGGACGCGCTGGCGAGCGCGATCCAAGGCGCTGTCGAGTCTAGGACAACGATGGCTCCTGCTCTGGAAGGTGGGCCTGAGTCGCAGTCTCGCAAGGATCGATGGAGTGATGGTCCGCCGGCGCAAGACCTTGAGGACGTCAATTTTCAAAAGGAAGTGATCGGATTGTTCGCCCTCGAAGCGCACGAATGGCTGGCTCAGATTCAGATGGCGGTGAAACAGCTTGCGCAAGAATCCAATGGAACGGTGCGTCCGAAACTCTATGGAATTCTTTTGCAGGGGATTACCAATCTCGCTAAATCTGCGTCGACGGTGCAGCTCACAACTGTGGAACAGATGGCATCGAGTCTGCTTCCAATTCTCTATGATGTCGGACGACAAGAACCACGCGCCATGACGGCAGCGCTTCAATCGCTTCAAGAGGGATTGGATCGAATCCATCTGGCCGTGCGTCGCTTAGCAGGAGATCGGGACGCCGAACAGGCTGGGCGCGAAGACGTTCCTGTGGAATCGGTGAGTCAATCCTTGCCGGATCTTCCTGCCTTGGCGCAGGAGCAAGCTGAAGCGCCTCAGCTACAGATGTTGCAGGCTTCGCTCACCGGGAAATCAAGCGTTCCGCTTATTCAAGCCCTTCGCGATCTCCAGCAAGCTCGTGCCCGCTCCATGCAGCCGGCCCGCGACGTGTTGGAGGCGGTGATCCAACGAGCCGAGCAGGAGGCCGATCATCTCAATGTCGCCGCCGTTGGACGAATCATCGTTGAACTTGACCAACTCGACGAAGAATTCCTTCAAGAAGTTCGTCATCGTGTCCCCATCATCAGTTCCACGCTTGAGAGATTGCGGGCGAGTGGGGCGACAGATTTTGTGACGGCATCTCAGCTCGACCCAGTTCTCGAACAAGTCGAAACCCTCCACGATCTGGCCAGCCATGTTCAGGCGACGATGATCACCATGTTTTTACAAGGGCTGCGGTCCTTTCTGATGGTCGCCGCCTATCGAAAAACATCGGCCTTGGCACAGCGACTGGAAACTGTCGAGACGCGGATCCATGCCTTGATCCCGATGGCAGAACAATGGGGCAATATCGGGCGCGTCGAGCGGTCGGCGATAAGCGCAATCCTGGCTGTCTAGCCCATATGAATGATGTGCGTTCGTGTTGCAATTGCTCATCGGCGGTGGTTGCTCAGCCCTGCCATTCTGCACAGTTCTGTACGACAAATCATCAAGCCTATCCCAGGACGTTCTGAATCTGCTTCTTTTGCCCAACCAGATTTTCTGCTAAAGGATCGCATCCTGGTGAAATTGCACAGATTGTGTTGCCTACCGATTGGGCAATGAGTGATGTGCCGTGATACGGCATCGGTTTGCTTGCTCATCCACATGATTATCCACAGCCCATACACATCTTTTGTGGACACAGAGAAACACTGTGTGGGTGTTCCGCACCTCTATCGCCTTTTTCTTCGCAGGGCTTCGTGGTGCAATCGGCGAATGACCAGTTGGGAAGCAGTGTTTTACTGCCGGCGCTTCTCGTTGTGCTGTGGTGTGGGCAGATGAGGATATATGCGATGTGAACTCGGCACGGTGTCTACGGTTTCGCATCTCTCATCCACAATCTCGCATCCAATCAATGGAATGGAGTGTCCTGTGGGATCGGGCAGCAATACAACGCGGCAATGTTTTCTTTTCATCCATGTAACATGCAGAGGAAGGATGGTATGATGCCGCCGTCTTGGGAAGGTCGAGCTGTCAGATCTGCGCTCCACCTTGACCGTGCAGCCTGTGAGTTGGGAGATCGTATCGATGCCGAAACTTGTGACGGTGTTGCGACCGGAGAAGATCGACGAGCAAGCCCGCTACTATGTCCGATCCCATATCCTCCTTCCTGCTGGAACAATCGGACTCATCAGCATGGTCGGTGGGTTGGGGGCACTCGCGTATCAATTAGTGGCGAGCCATACCTACAGCTGGGTGACGTTTCTCAGCAGTTCGGTCTTGCTCGCTATTGGCGCGGCCTGTGGGTTCGCGCAGGCGCGCTATCATCGCTATCTCTTTAAAACATTTCCCGAAGTATATGCCGCAAAGATGAGGACAGCGATCGCGCAACGCAACAGGAAGACCCAGTCAAAAGCAGAACTTGAGGAGCCGACAATCGAGCATCCGGGGCGAGGCTTCGTCACGGCAATTTCAATTGCAGGAGCGGTTCTACTCTTTGCCTCAACGGCAGCGGCCTATGTGTATGGCGATCTCAGCCTGCTCCCGGCCTTGTTGGTGCCATGGGCTGGATTCTATTGGGCGAAGCTGTTTTGTTGGCGCGGCGTGGTGGAATAATTTGGTTTGGTTGGTTGATGTCATTTCTTTGGTTTAGCTGGTTCGTCCGCTGCTCAGGTCTGACCACTCGCCGTATCCCTCACGCTTTACGACCCCTTTTCTTGGCCTTCGTCTTTGAGATTCGAGGAGCTGAGAGCGATGTATTCAGTTGCTTCATCCTGTCTTCCAACGTGCGGATGGCTTGTCGAAGCTCAGGAAGTCGTGGGATCACGGCTTGAGCTTTCACCCAGACTTCATGGGGCATCACGGGTGCCCCTGACACGATCTGGTTCGGTTCGAGGCTGCGATTGACACCCGCGCGAGCGGCAATCATGACCTGATCTCCGATGACGAGGTGATCTGCCAACCCTGCCTGTCCACCGATCATCACGTGGTGTCCCTCGCGTGTGCTGCCGGCGATTCCGACCTGTGCCACCAGGATC
>CAYNDW010000216.1:431-9258 GCA_964395375.1 uncultured Cytophagia bacterium | reverse complement strand
CCAGTCAGAGCCAAAACCCGCGTCTCCGTTTCTGGAATTGGTACAGTTTTTCTTCAGGGGATTATGGTACGGTTCAAATCAAAGTTGGAAACGCGGCGTGGCAGACAATTTCAACTTCCTATACCAACACGGGCAGTGGTGTTTGGACTTATCCTTCGATTGACTTGTCGCAATATGCGAATATGAAGGTTCAAATTGGTTTCTTCTTTCATTCGCATCAAGTCAGTTGCTGTGGCGCTGATGTGAGTAGTGGATGGTACATCGATGAAGTCACCTTGATTACAGGCCCAAATGTTTTTACCAACCCCGAAGGTTTTGAAACCGGCATAGGGAGTTGGGCCGCTGAAAGAGGAACATGGGAAATTGGAACGCCGACTTCTGGCCCGCAAAAAGCATTTACAGGCGTAAACTGTGCGGCAACAGTTCTAAAAGGAAACTATCAAGAGCCTGTTGATAGCCGTTTGGTTAGCGCGCCTTTGCAGGTTCCGAGCAAAGATCAAAATCCGCGACTTCGCTTTTGGCATTGGTATAGCTTTTCATCAGGTGATTATGGAGAGGTGCATATTAAAACTGGAAACGGTGCTTGGACAACCTTATTTTCAGGCTATACGAACACTGGCAGCGGAGTGTGGACCTATCCCTCGATTGATCTTTCAGCTTATGCCGGCCAGATTGTGCAACTCGGGTTCTTTTTTCATTCGCACCAAGTCAGTTGCTGCGGAGCCGACGTGAGCACAGGCTGGTATATTGATGACGTAGCTATCGTCACCGGTCCAATCGCACTCAAGTCTCCAGAAAATTTTGAGGCAGGCATGGGATTGTGGGCTGCAGAAAGAGGAACCTGGGAAGTCGGCAAGCCCACCGCTCCTCCCGATTCTGCGCACACGCCTACGAATTGTGCTGCAACTGTTTTGGCGGGGAACTATGCTGAACCGGTTGATAGTAGGTTTGTTAGTGTTCCGTTCAAAGTTCCAAAAGCGAATAACAATCCCCCTCCAGCACTTCAGTTTTGGCATTGGTATAGTTTTTCGAGCGGTGATTTTGGCGAGGTTCAAATCAAAGTTGGCAAAGGAAATTGGCAAGCCATCAGCAATCGTTTTACTAGCACAAGTAGCGGAAGATGGACGCCATATTATCTGCCTTTGGCTTCTTACGCTGATTCCACCGTTCAACTGGCCTTTTATTTTCACTCGCATCAGGTGAGTTGTTGTGGTGCTGATGTCAGTCGAGGCTGGTATGTTGATGATGTTGTCGTTGATGGAGTCAATAGCTGCCTTTATTCTATTTCCCCAACCCAGAAAAACTTCTCAGCTAGCGACGGAACGGATAGCGTTCGTGTAACGGCGGATTCCGGCTGCGCGTGGACTGCTCAACCCAACAACCCATGGATCACGATCATTTCAGGCGCTTCGGGAAATGGTAACGGCATCGTGAAATACGCTGTTGCCGCCAACACGAGCTCCCGTCGCAATGGATCACTTACTATCGCTCAACAAACTTTCACGGTCAGCCAAGACAGTGCCGCAGCGCTAACGAGGAATGTTCGCGTAATTGACGTGGTTGGCTCTGGCGGCGGAACCGTTAGCGTTCCAATCAAGCTCACTTCACAAGGCGACGAAAACGCTTTAGGATTCAGCCTAAAATATAATCCCGCTATCTTGAGCAATCCGAAAGCAGTGTTGGGTAAAGACGCGACGAGCGCGGATTTTAAAACGAACGACACATTGAAAACGCAAGGCTTGTACGGCATTGCACTGGCTTTACTTGCCGGCCAGAAATTCACTGTCGGCGAACGTGAAATTGCAGTTGTGACCTTCGCAATCAATGCTGCAACCAGTGATAGTGTGACCCTCATTGATTTCGCGGATTGACCAATCACGCGCGAAATCGCCAACAGCAACGCACAAACCTTGACGGCAACATGGACTTCGGGTAAAGTTAGATTGAGTTGCGGCAAGGAAGGCGATGTTGCGCCTCGTCCGAATGGCAATGGCACAATCTCAATTGTCGATTGGGTGCAGGTCGGAAGATTTGCAGCGGGGAATGATCTGCCAACACCCGGCTGCGAATTTCAAAAAGCAGACTGCGCGCCCAAACCTTGCGGCGATGGACGAATTGGAATATCCGATTGGGTGCAAGCCGGGCGCAATGCAGCCGGGCTTGATCCCATGACTCCGGCTTGCGGACCGACAGGTCAGACTCTAGGTGAAATCGCTGAAGCGCAGGATACAGAAGCTCTACTCAATAAGAATCCGTTTGAGAGGATCGTTAGTATCAACTATCCTGCTATTCAGCCAGGCCAAACACACAAGGTTACAATCGTATTGGAAGCTCAAGGCAATGAAAATGCTCTGGGTTTCAGCTTAAAGTTTAATCCTTCGGTTATAACCTATCAAAGTGCATTGGCCGGGCAAGACGCTGCAGGCGCTGCTCTACTTCCCAATACCGGCATGATTAATGACGGTAGCGTTGGTTTTCTGTTAGCTCTTCCCACGAATCAAGCTTTTCCCGCCGGCAAGCGCGAAGCATTGAGCGTGTTTTTTTTAGTAAACGCCAATGTCACCGTAGACTCGACTCTGATAGAGTTTGTCGATGCTCCTATCCCCAGAGAAATTGTAGATATCAACGCGAATCTCTTGACGGCACGATGGACAGCAGTAAGCGAAGCAGCCGAAGAATTACCGGCTTCTCTCTCTTTACACCAAAACCACCCCAACCCCTTCAACCCCTCCACCACGATTCTCTACGAATTGCCGCGCGCGAGCCAAGTGGAGGTTGCGATCTTTGATCTGCTTGGCAAACGCATTCGCACGCTCGCGCAGGGGCGGCAACAAGCCGGGCAGCATCGTTTGCTGTGGGACGGGAGAGATGATAATGGCGCAAACGTGCCCTCGGGTGTTTATTTGTATCGTCTGCACGCCGGAGAGTTTGCGCAAACCCGCAAGATGGTGTTCGTGCAATAAGGCTCAATCAAGTGCCGTGTACTTGCGAAGTGCGCGGCACTTACACCCAACCATAAAGGAAATCTTCATGAAGAAAACTATTTTGATTTGTTTGCTCACATTGAGCGCCGCGCCTTCGTTTGCGCAGTTGCATTCGGTTTGGGAGTCACCGGCCACCATCGGACGGAAAGGCACGGCATTCGGCTACAGCAGCGGCGCGCGGTTGCTGTACGTGCAAGATCGCGTTGCCAAAAACATCCGGTTCTATGATCAAAAAAACTTCACCGTGAAATACACGCTACAAAACGTCGAAGACGACGTCTATCCCACTTTAACGCCCGACTTGAACGGCAACGGCGTGGAAGAAGTGCTGATCCAAAATTTTGTGAAAGGCACAATGACGCTTCTCGATTTAGGCACACAAGCAGTGCTCAAGAAGTGGGAGCACGCGGATTCGAGTTACAGTTGGCTGTATTTTTCGTACTCCGGCAACGTCTTCGAGTTGCTTTTAGAAAAAAGGAGCAAAGTAACCGACGTCTCGGCCCTCGTGTTTTACTCAAATCAAAATCTTTCGAGCGTGAATGAACAGCTTGGCGACGCCACGCCCGGAGATTTCCGGCTTGACTCGAATTATCCGAATCCCTTCAATCCCGGCACGGCGATTCAATATAGTCTTAATCGCGCAGGCCGTGTTTGGCTCGGTGTCTACGATCTGCAAGGACGCTTGCTGCGCACACTTGCGGAGGGCGAGGCGCAGCCCGGCGCATACACGATAAACTGGGACGGCAAAGACACGCAAGGCAATGCTGCGGCTTCGAGCACTTATATTTATCAGTTGCGTTTGGATGATATGGTCATGACGCGCACGATGATCAAGGTTCAATAGTCCACTGGATTATTTTTAAAAAAGCCCGTTAGGAAATTTTATGAGGATTTTTGCTCTAATCTTTCTGCTCCAGGCTTATGTCAGCACAATAAGTGTGGCGATTGCACAGACATTGCCGCCACCTCAAAATTTACGAGTTGCTTTTTATATTTGCGGAACGACTCGGTTTGAATGGGATGCCCCGACCCGCAGCGATTTGATCGGCTACTATTTCTCACGTCAGGAACAGGAAGGGGGCGAGTGGTCCTCGCCGGAACTTCTCGCGCCGCAGTTTACGAGTTACGTTGAACCTGGAGGGTTGCCACATTGCTATAGGGTTTCCGCAATATATCCTGATGGAGAAAGTGAAGCGGCTCAGAGCTGTGGCGGCGCTATCGCCGATGCCTGGATGTTTCCGCCCTCGTATGTTGGACTCAAAGCTGAAGGCGATTCCATACAAATAGATTGGGATTCCGGTCTGTTTGGATGTGGAGGACCAGTTGGTTACGATATTTCGCGTTCTCGTGAAGGTGAAGAATGGTCCGTCATAGCAAGCGTGGCATATAATATCACTTCGTTTATTGATCGCAATTTAGAACCTGGGCGCTGGTGCTATTTTGTGACCATCGTGTCCACTGACGAGAAGCGTGATTCGCCGACAGCGTGCGACATTCTTGCTGGCACTACCTCGCTAAATGATGATGCTGAAGCGTTTGTGTCAAAGCGTTTTTTCCGACTTGAGCAAAACCACCCCAACCCCTTCAATCCCTCCACCACGATATCCGTCGATCTGCCGCGGGCGAGCGAAGTCACGCTGAAAATTTTCGATCTTGTGGGGCACGAGGTCGCGACGTTGGCGCAGCAAAGGATGCAGGCGGGGCGATATAGCTTCAAGTGGGATGCGAGCGGCATGCCGGGCGGGGTGTATTTCTATCGCTTGCAAACCGAGGCATTCACGCAGACGCGCAAGCTGCTGCTGTTGCGATAAATTTGATCATGCGAAAATACAAACTCCCTGAGCTTGCGCAACGCCAGCGCGCGCTTCAGGGAGTTTCGGGGGAAACGAGCTTCCAACGCACCTCATTTATGACGCGGGCGTTTGCTCCAAAAAATCTTCCAAAACTAAAATCGTCAACTCGGAGAAGCTTTTCAAGCGCTTGTCGTTGGTGATGAACAAAGTGGCATTGTGCTCCAAACCGGTCGCCAGTTGAATGGCATCGGGCGTGCGATATTGGTATTGCGCTCGAATTTCGGCGGCGCGTTCGGCAATGGGCGCATCGACCGGATGCAAAACAAAATTCCGCGATTTCAAAAGAAAATCCCGGTAACGCTTCGCAAGCCCGTGATTGTTTTGACGCAAAGGCTGGGGCAGCACTTCCGTGAGTGTGATCAAAGATGAAACGGCATAGATGCTATTCGCGGTGCTGCTGAGTCTTGGGAATATCTTATCAACCAAGCGCAGATACTTGGGATGCTCCTCGATATAATAAATGACCGGCGCCGTGTCAATCACCCACTTCGTGTGCGCATTCAAAACTTCGTCTATCCCCATGAGTCCCTCTCCTGGTTGACGTATTCCTGCGCGTCAATGCCGCGCCAAATCTCCTTGCCGAGACCTCGCAGACCGGTAATATCGAGCGTCTGATCGCCGGGCAAAGCGCGCAGCGTGTCTACAAAGAGGCGATTGAGGATATACAATCGCTGCTCCATGTTCAGGGAAGTTATTTCCTTGTACAACCGGACGGTTTGTTCATGAGCCATAATTCACCTTTAGTGGTTTGGTTGTCGAGATCGATAAATTGATGACTGACGATACGAAAAAAGCCGCATCAGAAACAAGCGCGAGTTTTGACATAGCACCCTTTCTTATCTTCTCACCTCGACTGGCTTCATCTTTCCATCAATCCATCAATCCAAAACTCCATCACTCCAAAACTCCACCTTCACTGCGCGCATCCACACTGCAGCTCGCCAAACCCAATCGCGTTTCCCTTCCACACGAACGCTTCGCTCGTTTTCGCATTCTCCCAAAAGAACGGCAGGCGCGTGCGGGGGTGATTGCCAGTCTCGTTCATGCTCTCGGCATCGTACAAGCGGCCGTTCTTCATCACCATGCTGATGAACTCCGTGTTCTGAATATTCTCTAGCGGATTTTTATCGAGCACGATCAAATCCGCAAGCTTGCCGGCTTCGAGCGAGCCGAGTTCTTTGTCCATGCCGAGATAGGTTGCGCCGTTCAACGTTGCAGCTCGCAGCGCCTGCATGGGTGTCATGCCGCCTTGCGCGAACATCCACAATTCCCAATGCGCACCGAGGCCTTGCAATTGTCCGTGCGCGCCGAGATTCACTTTCACGCCCGCATCGCTGAGCGCCTTCGCAGTCTTCGCGTTTTCGATATGACCGAAGTCGTCGTCGGGAATCAGCATGCGCCGGCGTGCGCGGGCATCAATAAACGCCCGCGGCGTAAAATTCAGCAGCCGCGACTTCTCCCACACATTCGTTTTTTGATACCAATAATTCTCGCCCCATATGCCGCCATAGGCTACGACCAATGTCGGCGTGTAGAATACTTCGCTGCCGCCCCACATGGCGAGCACGTCTTTATAAACCGGCGCAACGGGAATTGAATGTTCGATGCCCGTGTGGCCGTCAATCACCATCGAGAGATTGTGCCAGAACGTCGAGCCTCCTTCAGGAACCACGAGCATGTTCAACTCGCGCGCGGCCTGCAATACTTGCTGGCGTTGATTGCGGCGCGGTTGATTATAGCTCTTCACAGAGAATGCGCCCACGGCTTGCATGCGCCGCAAGTGCGAGCGCGCCTCGTCAAGATTGTTGATCACGGCTTTGAAATCGCCGTCCGCGCCGTAGAGAATCGTGCCGGTGGAAAACACGCGCGGTCCAGTCATCTTCCCGGCGGCAACCATCTCCGCCATATTGAAAACCGTTTCCGTATTCGCGGAAGGATCATGCATCGTGGTCACGCCATACGCGAGGTTCGCGAAGTAGGGCCAGCTTTGCTGCGGCAAGAGTCCGCTGATAAAATGATTCGCATGCGCATGCACGTCGATGAGGCCGGGCATAATGGTTTTGCCGCTCGCGTCAATGCGCTTCGCCTCTGCAGGAATGCTAACTTCGCTCGCTTTGCCGATAGCAACGATGCGATTGCCTTCAATGATGATCGCGCCGTTGTCAATCACTTCTTCGCCGCGCATGGTGATAATGCGACCGCCGACTAGTGCGAGCTTGCCGCTCGGCACATCACTCTTCAGCTTCAAACCGATTTGCACGCCGACACTATCCGGGCCGGTGATGCTATCCGGCGCGCCGGTCACGAATTTAAAACTCGTGCGCAGCTCGCGTGTGAAATATTCCGGGCCGATAAGCCAGTGCAGCTTCTTGCTATCCGCGGACCAGTGCAAGTAATCGCCCGCGTCGCGCGTGACGCGCTTCACGGGAATAGCTTTCGTTGCGTTGTTCAAATCAAGCGCGCCGCCGGTTTTGGGGAAGGGCGCAACATACGCATTGTACAACTCCGTGAACGCGACCCACTCTTCATCGGGACTGAGCGCGATTTGATTCGCGTATTTCAAATTGAAGTGCGTGTACTCTTCGCCGCCGTCGAGCCGCACGCTTTTGTACTTCTTCTCCAAACCGCCGCCGGTTTGATAGAAGACACGCTCGCCGCTGCGATTGAAGCGTGGGCTATAACCGTCTTCCTGAATGAAATGCTCTTCGCCGCCTTCGGAGGACGTCCAATACAAACCCGGCTCCACGCCGTGCGCAAAGCCGAGCATGCCGTTGCCGTCTTGGCGTTGATATACGAGTTTTTTGCCATCAAACGAAAACGCGGGTGTGACATAATAGCCTTTGCGTCGCGTGAGCTTGATGGGTTTGCCGCGGCCATCTGTGCGAATTTTATAAAGAGCGCCGAGCGCGGTGTCGCTCCACGTTGAATATGCGATCCACAAACCGTCGTTGCTGAACGCGGGGAAAAATTCAAAGTGCGAGCTGTTCGTCAAACGTTGCGGCTTGCCATTCGGCATTTGCTTTTTCCAAAGCGAGCCTGCGGCATGAAACACGAGCCATTTGCCGTCCGGCGAAGTGGCCGCATCGCGAATCATTTTCACGGCGAAGGAATCGGCAAGCACTTGCTGCGGCGAGCGCACCGCGGCAGTGAGCGTGTGTTTCGCATTCACGGTGAATGGAATCGGCGCGGCCTGCTTGCTCGCCACGTCAATGCTCCAAATTTTTCCTTGCGCCCAAACAATGATGCGCTTGTTGTCCGGTGTCCACGCATAGTTGGGATACACGCCGAAGAGCGCCCACGTTTCTTGCTGATCTTTGCTGAGTTTGTCATAGAGCGGCCACTGTTCGCCCGTGGCAAACTCGTGAATGTAGAGCACGCTCTTCAAACGCACGCGGCGCACGAAAGCGAGATATTTGCCGTCGCGCGAAATTTGCGGACGCATCGCGCCGCCCGGGCCGGCAATGAAATTTTCGAGCTTGCCTTTTTCGCGATCAAGCCGGCGAATGACGTAAATCTGTCCGTTCGGATCTTTGTTGTATTGAAACGAGCTGCCGCCGCTCATGTCTTCGCTGAAGTACACGTAGCGGCCATCGGGCGAAACGCACGGCTCGCCCGCGTCTTGTTGATCATTCTTGCGCTTGGTGAGCTGCAAACCTTCGCCGCCGGAAATGTGATAGAGCCACATCTCGCCCGCGCCGAGCGAGCGCGTGCCGGTGAAATGTTTGCGCGCGATGAGATAATTGCCGTCCGGCGTCCACACGGCATTGTTGAGCAAACGAAAATCTTCTTTGGTGATTTGCTTCGCGCCCGTGCCGTCGCGCTGCATGATCCAAATGTTATCGCCGCCCGCGCGGTCGCTCGTGAAACTGATTTGCTTGCCGTCGGGACTGTATCGCGGCTGCACTTCGAACGCCGGCCCGCCGCTGAGTAGCTTCGCCGCGCCGCCAGTGATCGGCATGCTATAGATATCGCCGAGCATATCGAACACGA
>CAYNDW010000216.1:0-421 GCA_964395375.1 uncultured Cytophagia bacterium | reverse complement strand
ATGAGATGCGGCCACGTCCCACTCTTTTTTCTTTTCGGATTTGGTTTTGGAGGAATCAGGTTTGGTGGTCGCGCTCGTTTGCGCGAAGGCGAGATGAGGGAGAAATAAGAAGGCTAAAATGATCGGAAGAAATTTTGGTGTAGACATGCACGCTCCTCCTCGAAGTTAACTGCGAAACTACAGAATTTGATTGGTGTCGTTAGATGTCGCATGAGCAAAAAAAACGCAGGCTTGGCGTTTAGATAAAAAGCCCGAGGCCTTGATTGCAATTCTTGCAGATGTCGATGTCCTCGCGCTGCTGCAACATTTGCTCGCGGAAGTTGGAGTACGCTTCCGCTTGCCAGATCGTGCGAAAATTTTTATCCGGGCGCAACTCGCCGGTGAGGTGGGAGTTCGGCATCGTCGAGAGCAGGGTGGACAT
>CAYNDW010000215.1:0-9310 GCA_964395375.1 uncultured Cytophagia bacterium | reverse complement strand
CAGCCGCCGCAGCGCATGGCTGACAGCCGACTGCGTGCGCAGGAGCCGGCGCGCATCAAAAGAAAGTCCGCAGGAAAATTGCGCGGCCGGATAATAACTCGCGCTGAAATACGCATTGCTCATGGCCACGCGGCTTGCGCTCAATTCGCGCCGCCAATCGCGGTTCAAGTCAAGCTCCACATACTGCGTGAGAAAAAATTGCCGCGACCAAGTGAAATCAATTTGCGCGGCGAGATATTCGCGATTGAGATGTTGCCGTTGATATTGCCCGAGCGCCGCGGCCATGAATGCCACATTCGAGTTCGCGCGCAGCGTTTTTTCCATCTGTAAAAAGCCGCCGTACTTTTTTTCCTCAAAGCGAAGGCCTGCGCGATACAAATCGGGTTGGGCGCCGGCGAACACGCCGAGCTTCCAATTGGGATGCACGCGATAGCCGACCACCAAACCGTCGAGATAACCCACGCCACGCAACTCATTGCGCAACATGCGGCCAATGGCCAACTCCAACGGTCCCGAATACTCCAATGTGATTTCATACACACGATGCAAAAGCGGCTGTTGTTGCAAGCCGCTCGCGCTCGTCGGGCGAAAACTTTGCGAGGAACGCATGCGCGTCACCAGCCGCACGGGCGCGCCGCCGATGCGATCCATAGTCAAACGCAGATACGCGGAAGATTCGAGAAAATCGAAAGGCTGCGGACTTCGATCTTTTTGCCCAAAGCTTTGCAGACTCATTTGCCCGTTGATCGCATTGTTGCGCGACCGCGCTGCGACGTAACGTTTCGGCGCGACCGGCGCTGTGCGAGAAATTTTACGCGGCGCAGCAGCAAGAGATTGCGTTTTCGCTTCTGCTTGCGCTGGGCGCATGCGTTTTTGAAACTCTGCCAGCGGAATCGTCCACAACACCGTGTCATCCACGCGCACGGGCAGCAAGCGCGCCGCGACTTCACTCTGTGGTCTCGTCTCCGCTTCCAGCAAACAACTCGCCGAATGCTCGGCAACATATTTGACTTGCAACGGCAGCACTCGCTCTCCGTTGCGCATCACCCAAACGAGATCGCCGATTTGCACGCCGAGGGCCGTGCCGCCGTTAAAGTAAATCGCGTCCGCGGTCACATAGCGCACGCGAAATTCGCGATGGGCTTCCTTTTCATTGATCGGCGTCGCGCTTTGCGCGAAGACCGAGCCGGCGATTGTGCTCAATAGCGACAATAACACCACTCTCTTGTTTTGCATTAAGCAAAAATTCTTTGCGGCCAACTCGCCGTGTCGCTGCAGCGCCTTCTTCATCATCGCTAGGTTCATCATCATTCGATTATGGTTCTGCTTTTGAAAGTTCGCCCGCCTCAAACGCGCGGATGGCAGCGATAGCACGATTGGCTGTCATAAAGATAGCCCGAGCGTCCGCGATGTTTGTCATCCATTTTGGTTTGGTTGTGCTCGTGGCAAAGAATGCATTCGAAGCTTTTGTAGTTCGCGGCATTCACGTGGCACGTCGCGCAGCTTTGCCATTTGCCGCGATGCTTGCCGGAATAGATGCGAAAATACTGGCTGTCGTGATCGAACGTGGCCGGCAGCCACGCATTCAACGTGTGGCAAACCGTGCAGTCGCGTGAAAAATTAAAAGCCACATGATTCGGATTCGTTGGGCGCTGAAAATCCGCTTGATGACACGAGAAACAATCCCGCGGCGTACCGGCGTAGCGATTATTCACATGGCATTGATTGCACGCGGTTGCCGTGTGCGCGCCCATTAAAGCAAAGCGCGTTTTGCTGTGATCGAAAGTCGAAGGTTTCCATGCGCCGGTCGTGTGGCATGTCGCGCAGTCGCGCGAAAAGTTCGCGGCCACGTGATTCGGAGTGCTCGTGTTTTGAAAATCGGTTTGATGGCAGGAGAAACAATCCATGGGCGTGCCGGCGTAGCGGTTGTTCGCATGGCACTGATCGCACGCCACGGCCAGGTGCGCACCGGTGAGCGGGAAGCGCGTGCGGTTATGATCGAACGTTGCCGGTCGCCACGCGTTGTTGCTGTGACATAGCAAACAGTCGCGCGAATAGTTGCTCGCGACGTGATTGGGGTTGGTCGTGTTTTGAAAATCATTTTGATGGCACGAGAAACAATCCTTCGGCGTGCCCGCGAAACGATTGTTGACATGGCAGCGCGCACAATCCACCGCATTGTGCGCGCCGAGCAATGGAAACGCGGTGCGGTTGTGATCGAAGCCTTGCCCCGCGAAACCAGCGGGTTGCCAGCCGGTGATCATGCTGCTGTGGCATTGCTCGCAGCGAATAGAAAACCCTGCTTGCTTGTGATTGGGATTCGCCGTGGCTTCAAAATCTTTTATATGACACGCGCCGCATTGCAACGGTAGATTGATGAACCGTGTCGTGCCGCCCTGCGTGTGGCAATTATCGCAACTCAGGTGTTGATGCCGACCCAACAAAGGAAAGCGCGACTCCTGATGCATGAAGGTAAACTTGGAGCCCTCTTGCCAGCCTTGTAACGTGTGACAGCGCGCGCAATTTTTTCCAAGCGTGCCATCGTGAACGTCTTCGTGACATGCGCGGCATTCTTTCGCAGCGCCGGTAAATTTGAGCGAGGCGTGGCATTGCTTGCAAGCAACGCTCGCATGCTGCCCTTCCAATCCGAAACTGGTTTGCTCATGCCGAAATTTTAAATCCTGCCGCAGCGGCGACCAGCCTTTGGTCGTGTGGCAATCGCCGCACGGAATTTTGATGTTGCCGTGCGGATGATTGACCGTGGCCACTTGCGTTTGACCGGTTTCAAACAACCCGAAAAAGAGCAGAGCGCAGAGCGCACGGTGCATGGTGAATGGAGTGCGCCATGCCCTCTGCGCCTTGCCCCACGCTCTTCGCTTCAGCGATGACATGCCGCGCACTCCTTGGCCATCGGCTTGTAAATCACCAGCATGGTTTGATCTTTCATCTTTTGGGAAGAATGGCATTTTGCGCAAGCGACTTTTTCGTGCGCGCCTTCAAGCTTAAAGCCGCTGTCACGATTGTGCATGAACAACAATTCATTCCAGTGGGTGGACTGATGGCACTTCTCGCACCGCACTTGTTCTTTTCCACCGAACTGACCGCGATGCACGTCGCTATGGCAATCCGCGCAGCGAAATGCCAACGGGCGATAGCGCGCGACTTTATCCAGCGCGGCATTGGCGAAGATCGGCAAGCGCACCACCGGAAGCGTCATAGCTTTTTTCGCGGCGGCATTTTCTTGCGAATGGCATTTCGCGCAAGCCACGGCTTGATGTGCTCCTTTTAAAGCAAATCGCGCCGTGTTGTGATCAAACTTTGTTTGACGCCAACTTTCGTTGCGATGGCAAATTTCGCAGCCGCCTTTTTGCATCTGCGCGGCGAACTGCCCCGCGTGCGGATCGGGATGGCACGCGGCGCATTGTTGTTGCGGAAAAACGAAGAGCAACTTTCCCGCGAACGCGCCCGCAGTTTGACGCGTGTGGCATTGTCCGCACGGCGCGGCCAAATGGGCGCCGGTTAAAGCAAATGCCGTACGTTGATGTTCGGCCAGCGTGAAGCGCGGCGGAACAAACCCTTCGACGCTGTGACAACTCTCGCAGCGGCCTTGATCCGCGCGCCGCGCAAACTGTCCTGCATGCGCGTCCTCATGGCAATCGCGACAGACTTGATGCGCCAATTTCTTTTTGAAATCCCCGCGCGCATGGCACTTTTCGCACGCTAGATTACGATGCTTGCCGCGCAATGGAAAATCCGTGAGATCGTGATTGAACGCGCTGCCGCGAATGATATTCCAACCTTCGGTGGCATGACACTTCGCGCACGCATTTCCAAAACTGCCGCGATGCGGATCTGAATGACACGGTGTGCAATTCGAAAAAGGCAGGCCGGTGTATTGGACAAATGCGGCCACACCTTCCGTGCCGACTTTTTCATGCACGGATTTTTCGAGATGGCATTTCGCACATGCAACTAATTTATGCTTGCCCGTGAGCACGAATTGCGCGCGCTCGTGAGCAAATTTTGCGGCAGGCTTCCAACCGGAATTATCGTGACAACGTGTGCAATCTTTACCAAGCTGGCCACGATGCTCGTCGCCGTGACAGCTCAAACAATTTTCTGCCAGCCCGAGAAAGGTCTTCGTTCTGCGCACCGTCGTATCAGCCGCGAACTTCTCTTGCATATTCTTGGATTGATGGCAATCGCGACACTGCGCCTGTGCATGCTTGCCTTCCAAAACGTAGCCGGTTTGGCGATGATCGAAATTGGCTGCGCCGTTCTCCCAATGAATTAACGCAAACTCCACGCCGTGATGATCGCTATGACATGTGGCGCAGAGTTTCGCCTTTTCAGCCGCGCCTTTTGCGGTCGGCAAAGTGATGCGCGCATGAAAACCGCGGCTGCTTTGCAGTCGTTGCGCAATGGCAACATGACAACGCAAACATTTGGCGTTGCTGGTTTGATGTCCCACTTCGTGGCAGGAAAGGCATTTGGTCAAGCCTTCGAGCTGTGTGTGCGCGCGGGCCAGCGGCCCCGGGGAAATTTGTGCTAAAGCAGGCGCTGCGTACCACATGAGCAATACGCCTAAGCGCCAAAGCCACTGCGAGAAAACACTCGAAATAATCCAGCCTGAATGAGACACTGATTTCCGAACAGTAATTGAAATGCGAATTGGTTAGTTAAAACCCGGCTCCGGATTTTTAGACGAGCAAAAAAAAGCAGAGTCGGAATCGACGGATAGATGAGGGCCAATGGCTAAAACTTTATCTAAAAGGACAAACTTGGTGCCATAACCTCATCACCGTTTGGCGGTTCGCGTGATAAGCGTGGGCCTGTTCAAGTTCATGGAGCGATACTGCCGAAGCATTTTCCCCAATAATAAAAAGCCCTCGCTGCGTTATTTCGCGAGGGCTTATGACAATGATCCCATAAAAAAAGAAAAACGAAACCCTAACCTCGGCGCATTTTCCTTTCCACGATCTGCTTCAATCTCTCATGCATGAGATAATACTGCTTTCCCGCTTCGCGCGCTTGCGGTTCGGGCTGGAGTTGTTTATCAAACAAAAGCCGCGTTGCGCGCGCGAGCGCATGATGTTGCTCGAAGCTTAACTGCTCTCGCAGCGCGGCGATGGTGCGGCACTCGGCAATATCAATCTGCTCGCGATAAAGCACGGCGCCCGTGTCCACGCCCACATCGACGAAATGCACGGTCACGGCGACGGGCGCATTGGTGTAGACCGACCACTCGGCGACGTTCATGCCGCGATTGCCGGGCAGCCACGCCATATGCACATTCAACGTTCCCACGCGCGGCGTTTGCAGCACCTGCGCGCGAATGATCGGCACGCCGCCCAAGAGGAGCACATCCGTTTGGAATTTTTGCAAAGCGGCAACGCATTCTGCGCCGTTCAAATCCGGCACCGTGACGAGCGGAATGTTATGCGCGCGCGCGTAGTCCTCAATGGTTTTATACAAACCGGAAATCGACTGCGAGGGTGCGGGCTTCGCCGCGTGGCCGTTCGCGTTGAATGAATGCAGAGAAGCGGCTTTGCCATTCAGCGCGAAACGCGAGTCCGCAGTATCGGAGTTTTTTTTGCGGGAGCCGGTATGCCGACGATGATAAATCTTTTGGACCACCTCCGTGAGCGAGGGCCAAGACTCGCGCGGCGCAAGCGCAACAATGCCGCGCACTGCCAAATTTTGCGCCCTTAAGGCGGAGAGAATTTCGAGCACTTTGCGATGATTATGCCGCTTGCACAGCAGTACGATATTCATGTTCAACCTCATGGTCGAGCCGCGCCATGATTTCGTCTTCGAGCACAAGCGCATCGACGAAAAATTTTGCGGCCCAATTGGGATAACTGTATCGAATGTAGCGCCCCCACACCGGATGCGAGCCTTTGATGCCGCCGCGCATGCCGGCATTGCGCGAAGTCAAATCCTGCGTGGACTTGACGAAGTCGTTGATCTTGAGCGCGGCATTCAAAAATCGCGGGTCGCGATTGACGGCATAAATGTTCAACCAACACTTCGCGATTTGCGCATTGCCCGTTAAACAGGAAAAATGTTCCGCGCTCTTCCACTCACGATCATATTGCGCCCGGGGATAACGCCGAACTTCAAAGCGGTGCAGCACGGCTTCCGCGGCGCGCGTCGCGGATTCGAAATAACGCAAGTCGGCGTCGCCGGAGTAGTTGTGCGCGTGCAAAATTTCAGAGGCGGCGAGCAAGCCGCGAATCGTGTAGGCAATCGTGTGCAGATAAGGCTTGTCATTGTCACTAAAACCGTTCTCGCGAAACCAGCCGTTGGGCAATTGCTTGCCGAGCGCCCAATCTAGATTCTTGATGGCGGTCGTGCGATAAAGCTCGCGCCCGGTGGCGACCCATAGTTCGAGCAGCGGCCATGCGACGCGCGTGTGATAGGTATGCACGCGACTGAGATACGTATGCTTCAACCACGAACCATTCGGCTCTTGAATTTCAGCCAGCCAATCGCCGGCGCGCATGGCCGCGCGCAGATATTTGTGCTGCGCGGTTTCGCGAAACGCGGAAAGCAAGCCGAGCATGATTTGCCCAGTGTTGAAGACAATCGGCTGCGGCGCTTTGCCCACGTCATGTCCGGGAAACGCGCCGCTCTCGAGTTGCAATGGCAAAAGCCAATCGGCCATGCGCAATGCGCGCGCATGAAATTGCTCGTCGCCGATGCGCTTCGCATGCGCAAAAAAAGTGGGAATGATATAGCCCGTGGTTTCAGGATAGGAAGGCGACCAACCGCGATCCAGCCGATAACGCGCCGAGACACCGCCATCGACGCTGCTGTTTTGCGCCGCGCAGAGCCACGACATGGCCGCGGCGATATGAACGGAGTTGGGTTGCAGCAATGCCACCGTCGCGCGCAAGTCAAAGTAGTCGCGCACCCCGAGGCGAAAATGTGAAGGGCGATAAAAGCGCGCGCTGAATAAATCTTTAGCGTGTTTGAACAAGGCCCGCATAGCTTTCCTTCCATGCAAATGCAAAACGGAATGGCCCAATGCCGTGGAGCAGAGCAATACCACGGCGCCACAGCAAGCCAGTGGGCGGTATTCAGAAGTGGGACCGAGGTGAAACCACCCGGCATTGTTTGGAACCATAAACAAACTGGCGCGCTGGGCGGGAAATAGTGCTCGGCTTCGCTGCCGATGCCTATGGAAATCTACGCACGGAGGAGAGAGAATGCGGAGGGTTTGAAAAAAATTGCGCTCACGTGAAAGCGTTTCGCTTTTCAACAGCGGCAACCGGCGCGCCCATCAAAGGTCATTCCGCAGGAATCGCTTTAGGCTCGTGGCGCTGGCTCATGCGCGCAAAGGGATTCTTGCCGAATGACCGTGAGCAAATTCAATTTGGAACCCATCTCCCACTGCTCCAGCGCTCCCCGCATTGCAGCACGCGATGGCGTTGTTCAATCGCTTCTGCCTCGCGCGCGAACTCGTTGGGATCTGCGGTGTTGAACGTGAACATATCATAGTGACAGGGGAGCACGAGCTTGGCATTGATGCGCTTGCCGAGTTGTGCCGCTTCTTTTGTGTTGAGATTGCCGACGATTTTTGGAATCGGTTTTCTGCCGTTGATGGGCAGCAGCGCCACGTCGATCGCGAACGGTTGCAATTGCCGCACGAGGTCCTCGTCCCACACCGTATCGCCGCTGTGATAAACGCACCACTTGCCGAACTGAATCACATAACCGAGATGCGTGCAACGTCCGGCGGAATCGCGCGCAATTGTTTCATGCGCCGCCGGCACCGCCGTAATGTTAAATCCCGCCACACTCAGGCTTTCGCCGTCATTCAATCCCGCAGGAAAACTCGCCGCAATTTTCAAACGCTCCGCCACGAACGCGCGATTGGCTTCGGGAATGACGAGCTTGAGATTGGCATTGGCGTGCAGCAGCGGAATGAGCGTTTCGGCGTCGAGGTGGTCGGTGTGATTGTGACTCGAAGTCACCACGTCGATAAAATCGAGACGCGCAGGATCGACGGCCAACTCCGTCATGCGCACATGCGGCAAATCCGTGTTCGCATATTTCACGGTGAGCGAATCGGAGAGATAAGGATCGAGCAAGAGGTGGCGATTCTGCCATTGCATAAGAAAGCCGCTTTGCCCGAGCCACCACAGATGAAAGCCCTCGCGCTCCGCGCGCGCGGCGTGAATGTCTTGGAGCAAAGCGTCATGTTGGAGTTGGGGGATAAGCATAAGCAACCTTCTTTTTCTAAAAAAAGAACACTCGAGTTCTTTACAAGGACATAAAATCTTCTATCTCAAGCATTGACATGCTATGCGGATAAAGCTGCTCAAGAGTAGGCCAGGCTTGTTGTATTTCCAATTTCAGTATTCTGTGCAATTTCCCATTTACCTTGACCAATCGCAGCATGAAAGTGTCAAAGTAATCGTTGATGAGTGTGGTGTTGAAAAATTTCTGCTTCGCGATGGCGTCCCACTCGAACCTTAGCTCATCGTTGTCGGGCAAGACGCTAAACAATCGTTTCGCCGATTTCCCAAGCTCGGAATAAAGATCATAAAACAAGTTGCGAAAGGTAAAATCATTCAGGCTGTAACCGACAAAAAGTGTAATGTGTTCCTGCGCCAATTCTTTGATCGCTTCAAAAATTTTGGCGCGGCTCTGTTTTGAGTTGAAGTAATCTTCCGAGGTCAAAACCATCGGAGCATGGTGTGAGGCAGCGAGCGTTATACAACCATGCGGCTTATAAAGTCGAATCTGGCCTTGGTAAGTCTCTTCTTGGAGCAATTCTCTATCTGTTCGAATCGGCAATAGATCGCACGCCTGAAAACCCTGCGCTTCAGCTTTACGCCATGTGTCTTCGAGCACGGTGTTATAATTCGTCGTTACAACGGCACGCCAGCTAAAAGTGGTGGCTAAATAATGGCCAAGTGTGGGTTGCAAGCCGCTCAAACGGTTTTGAATTAATGTTTCTAAACCATTTCTGGTGGAAGCATTAACCGCGATATAGAACTCGCAAGCGTCTACGAGGGAAGTCTCGAAAGTGGGAGTAACACCGCAGTTTAAATCCGTGAGAATTTCTTTTGCTAACTCTTTTCCATCAACACCGCTTTTGCCATCCAACCGTTTACAGGCTTTGGTGCTACCTGAACCCAAGAACAAGATCACATTTTGTTTTTCTATCTGCTTGAGCAATTCTCTATGAATACGAAACACACTCGACATAACTACCCCTTTCAGTGATTTTGAGTGGTTGAATGCACAACGCATAATGTGATCTGCGGCATCCGCTGTTCTATAGGCATGATGCGGAAAA
>CAYNDW010000214.1:0-9330 GCA_964395375.1 uncultured Cytophagia bacterium | reverse complement strand
CGCGCGATCTGCGCGCGCACGTTTTGCTCCAACAACTCCTCGCGTTGCGGGCCGGGAGTGTTTTGCAAACGTTGCAGCAACTCGACTTGCCGCGGCGCGGACGTGTTTTCTATTTTACGAGCGCCGGGCTGCGCGTTGGCGCGCGCCATTTCCAACAAGACCGGCGGAATCGCGTCGCCAAATTGCGGCAAAAATTTTTGCCACTGCGCCGGCAGCACGGCGATTTGCGGCTCCGCGCGTTCGAGCAGTTTGCGAAAAATTTCCACGCCCTGCGCCGCGCCGATCAAGCCCATGCCCTGCTGCTGGAGGCGCTGTTGCTCGCGTTGCGTCATGCCCGCGGCCATGCCCACTTCCGCCCACGCGCCCCAATTGATGCTCAACGCCGGCAATCCTAGCGCGCGGCGATAGTGCGCGAGGCCGTCCAAGAATGCGTTCGCCGCGGCGTAGTTGCCTTGGCCGCCCGCGCCCAACAGCGCGCTAGTGGAAGAGAACAGCACAAAGAAATCGAGCGGCAAATTTTTCGTGTGCTCATGCAAGAGCCACGCGCCCGCAACTTTCGGCGCAAACACTTTTTCAAAACGCGGCCAGCTTTGTTGCAGGAGCACGCCGTCATCGAGCACGCCCGCGGCGTGGATCACGCCGCGCAACCGCGGCAGCGCGGTTGCAATTTCAGCAAAGAGGCGCTGCACGTCTTCCGGCTGGGCAAGGTCTGCTTGGCAAATAAAAATTTTCGCGCCGCGCGCTTCAAGCTTTGCCAATACTGCGCGCGCCTCGTCCGAAGGAGCGCTTCTGCCAACCAGCGCAAGATGGCGCGCGCCGTTTTCCACCAAGCCTTCCGCTATTTTCAAACCGAGACCGCCGAACGCGCCGGTGAGGAGGATAGAGGATTGAGGATTGTGGATTGAGGATCGTTGATCGTTGATCGTGGATCGTAAATCGGAATGCGCTCCACGATCCACGCTCTTCGCTTCACTATCCACTATCCACGATCCACCATCTTCGTTCTTCGATCCTCTATCCTCAATCCTCAATCCTCTCTCCTCAATCTTCCCCAACACCACCACCTTGCCCGCGTGCTTCGCTTGCGCCATGTAACGAAACGCGGCAACGGTTTCTTCGTGCGCAAAAATTTTCATGGGCAACGGCTTGAGCGCGCCGCTCTCGAAACCCGCGAGCAATGCGCGATACATCGTTTGCAGCAAGGCCGGATCTGCGAGCATGACTTCGCCGAGATCATAGAGCCAATAGCTCACATCACTGCGCGCAGCCGCGGCCTGCTCTTTCGTCCACACGCCGCGTTTGCCGATTTCCAAAAAGCGGCCGTTGGGCGCGAGCACGCTAAAACTTTTTCCAATGAAGTCCTCGGCGAGCGAGTTGAGCACAATGTCCACGCCCGCGCCGTTCGTGCGTTGCATAACGTGTTCGGCGAACTCCAGCGTGCGCGAGTTCATGACGTGCTGCACGCCGTTCGCTTTTAAAAATTCCCACTTGCCCGTGCTCGCGGTGCCGAAAATTTCCGCGCCCATTTGTTGCGCCAACTGCGTCGCAGCCACGCCAACGCCGCCGGCCGCGGAATGAATGAGCACGCGCTCGCCGGCCTTGAGGTGCGCGAGCTGATGCAGGCCGTAGTACGCGGTTAAAAATGGAATCGGTATCGTGGCGGCTTCCGCAAAGTTTAGGCTTGCGGGCTTTGGTGCGCACCAATCGGCGCGCGTGATCACATACGCGCTGAAGCAGCCCGCGCCCAATGCCAGCACTTCATCGCCGATTTGAAATTGCGTCACGCCTTCGCCCACGGCCGTTACCACGCCCGCGCATTCGCCGCCAAGCGCACCGGGATCGCCGGGATACATGCCCAGCGCATTCAGCACGTCGCGGAAGTTGAGGCCGGTCGCATGCACGCGCAGTTCAATCTCGCCCTTGCCAGGCGCGCTTCGCGGCGCGGTTTGATAAAACAGATTATCGAGCACCCCGCGCTGGTTGGTTTGCAACTGTAAGTTCGTTGCTTGTGGATCGTGGATCGTGGCTTGTGTTTCACGATCTACGATCTTCAATCCACGATCAACGATCCTCGCCCCACGCTCTTCCACTCTCACCAACCGCGCGACATAACGCACGCCGCTGCGATACGCGATTTGATCTTCGTTGTCGTTGGCGAGAAGTTCGGTGACGAGTTGCTGGTTGCTGGATGCTGGTTGTTGGTTGCTGGTTGTTGGTTGCTGGTTGCTTGTTGTTCGTTGCTGGTTGCTGGTTGCTGGTTGCTGGTTGCTTTCAGTAATTCCCCCCTTGAGGGGGGTTAGGGGGGTGTGCTTTGAATCAACAATGGCATTCGCATTCTTCACGTCATCAGCAACCCCCCCCTCAAGGGGGGAATTATCGTGTGCATGCAACTGACCACTGACAACCGACAAAGCTTCAACATCAATTCGCACACACCGCAATTCCGCATGCTCGATTGCAATCGTGCGCGCGAGGCCCCAGAGCGCAGCTTGCGAGAGTGAAACTGCTGCGACCTCCTCCTCACCAACTCCCCCCTTGAGGGGGGTTAGGGGGGTGTGCTTAAGATTCTCTATCTCAACTTGCGCTTGCGATGTCGCCAACGACACCCCCCTCAAGCGGGGAATTTCTGCGCCGACAACTTGCGCGCCTTGCGTCATGAGATAGAGGCGCGGCTTATCCACGCCGGGCATTTGCGCGAGCGCTTGCGTGAGATACAGCGCGCTGCCGCACACGAACTCGGCTTCGGCATACAACTGCGGCAACGTGTTTTCTTTTTGCGCCGCAAGATCAAGCGGCCAACACAGGAGCACGCCGCGCAGTTTTTTATTCTGCCCGGAAAACCGCTCTGCGAGCAAGCGCCGAAAATCTTCCGGCTGCGAGGCATTGAGGTGATAACAATCATCTTGCTCGCGTTCAAACTTCTCGCCCGCGAATGCCAAGCAACACGCAGCGCCGGCCGCAGTCAACTGTTCCGCGACGGCTTGTCCAACGCCGCTGCGATCAGCGAGGATCAACCATTGTTCGCCGTTTTCAACCACGCGCGGCGTGGCCGGCGCTTGCGCTTGCCACTGCAAATGATAGAGCCAATCTTGTCCGCGCGCGCCGAGTTGGCGTTGCCCTTCGAAACGCGGCGCGCGTTTGAGTTTCATGCCCAAAATTTCGGCAACGAGGTGGCCGCGCTCGTCACACACGCGAATATCGCCGGTGAGAATTTCCGGCGCGCTTTCTTTCGGCGGCTGAATCTGCGCGTGACACCAAACTTGGCTTGCGCCAAAACTTCTCAAGCGAAACTGCGCGATACTGAAAGGCAAGTAAGCTTCTTTGCCGTTCGCGCTCGCCAAATTTTCCGGCAATGCCGCGCCGAGGAGTTGCGCGCACGCATCCAACAACGCGGGGTGCATGCGATACGTTGCGGCTTCGTGCGCGAGCGTTTCCGGCAAACGCACGAGCGCGCAGGCTTCGTTCCGCCCTTTGCTCATCTGCGCGAGGCCTTGAAAGCTCGGGCCGTATTCCATGCCGCTCGCACTGAAATTTTCATAATACGTCGCGGCAACGAGCGGCTCATGGCAGCGCGCGCGAATTTCAGCGAGCGGCATGAACTGCGTAGCCGTTTCGGTTTCCGGCGCAATGCGGCCGCGCGCGTGCAAACGCCACGAGGTCACGTCGTTCTGCGCCAGCCCGTTCAAGCTGAAAATTTGAACCAACGCGCGGCCCTCGCTTTCGCGCGTGAGCACGATTTGCAGCGCGGTGTTTTTTTCTTCCTCCAACAGCAAAGCTTCTTGCAGCACCAACTCTTCGAGGCGATAGGCGGACGCGCCCAAAGCTTCATGCGCCGCAGCGAGCGCGAGCTCCAGGTAAGCCGTGGCGGGAAACACCGGCGCGCCATAAACGCGATGATGCTCCAAATATTTTTGCAGCCGCGGACCGACCTGCGTTGTGAAAACGAGATCGCGCTCCAACGGCAAGCGCAAGCGCGCGCCGAGGAGGGGATGTTGGGCCGTGGATTGAAGATCGTGGATTGTGGATCGTGAGATAGTATCTACCATCAACGATTTACTATCAACGATCTTCTCCGCCTCAATCCAATGGCGCTCGCGTTGAAACGGATACGTGGGCAAAGGAATGCGTCGGGCCGCGTGCGCAGCTTCATAACCGCGCCAATTGATTTCCGCGCCGCGCACATAAAGCTTGGCCAGGCTTTGCAAAATTTCCTGCGCGGCGTTTTGCCCTTTGCGCAACGAGGGCAGCCACGTTGATTTTTCCGGATGGTCAACACAGCCTTGGGCCAAACCGAGCAGCGTGGGATGCGGCCCGATTTCGAGAAAGACGGAGTAGCCTTGCGCGTGCAGCGTTTGCATCGAAGTCGAAAAGCGCACGGCTTCGCGCACGTGGCGGCGGAAGTAGTTTCGAAGATTGATGATAGTGGATTGTGGATCGTTGAAATCTAAATCGAGACGTTGGCCGGTGAGATTGGAAATGAGCGGCACGCGCGGCGGCATGAACGTGATCTCGCGCACCACGCGGTCGAACGCGTCGAGCATCGGCTCCAGCAGCGGCGAATGAAAAGCATGCGACACGTTGAGCGCTTTGGTTTTGAGGCCTTCGGCTTCCAAGCGCGCGATGATTTCCGCGAGCGCTTCTTTCTCGCCGGAGAGCACGAGATTTTGCGGACCGTTATAAGCCGCAATAGCCACGCGCGCTTCATAACCCACAAGCGCGGGTTTGATTTTTTCTTCTTCCGCGAAGACCGCGGCCATCGCGCCGTTGCGCGGCAGCGCTTGCATCAAACGCCCACGCGCGGCAATGAGTTTGAGTCCGTCTTCCAAGCTCATCAAGCCCGCAACGCACGCGGCAACATATTCGCCGACGCTGTGCCCGAGCACAACGCTCGGCTGCACGCCCCACGATTGCCACAACTCCGCGAGCGCATATTCAATGGCGAAGAGCGCGGGTTGCGTGTAAGCGGTTTGGTCGAGCAAGTGATCAGTGATCAGTGATCGGTGATCAGTGTTCAGTGCGGGCTTGCTGTTTCCTTCCAATGAATTTGTCATTCTTGAAGAAACTTCCCTCGTACTCGGCATGGCGCCGGTTTCTGGGGAAGGTCCTTCCAGGATGACAGACTTTTCTTGCGGCGGGCTAACCTCGTCATTAGATACGGGATCTGAATGCGGATCGTTAAACAACACCGCGAGCAACGGCACCTCAAGATGCGGTCGCAGCAAGGCCTCGCATTTATCCAACGCCGCGCGAAACACGGGTTGCGTGTCATAAAGCTCGCGGCCCATTTCGGCATACTGCGCGCCTTGTCCGGTGAAGAGGAACGCAACTTTGGGCGGCTCGCTCTCCGAACACTTGCCGGAAAAAACGCCCGGCGAATTTTGCTGCGCCACCACCGCCGCAAGTTTCGCGCGCAGCGCTTGCGTTGAATCGGCGACCATCGCGAGCCGCTGCGCGAAATGCGCGCGCCCGGTGTTCGCGGTGAAAGCAATATCGGCCAACTCAACTTCCGGATGCGTTGCAAGATGCCGCTCATAACGTTGCGCCAACTCCTGCAATGCACTTTCACTCTTCGCAGAGAAAGTAATCAGTGAACAGTGAACAGTGTCCAGTGCAGTCGTGGACTGATTACTGGTTACTGATAACTGTTTACCGTTCACTAGCGACGACTCACTGAACTCCGACAGAAGGAGGTGCGCATTCGTCCCGCTAAAGCCAAACGAACTCACGCCCGCAATGCGTTGGTCGTTAATCGCTTCCCAACTCATTTTCTTGGTGGGAATTTGAATCGGCAGTTCATCCCACGGAATGTGGGGGCTGGGATTTTTGAAATGCAGATTGGGAGGAATCTCACGATGCTGCAACGCGAGCACGACTTTCAACAAGCCGGCAATGCCGGCCGCGGCTTCGAGATGGCCGAAGTTGGTTTTGGCCGAGCCGACAATGAGGCTGTGCTCTTGCGCACGGCCCGCGCACAATGCCGCGGCCGCGGCGCGAATCTCAATCGGATCGCCGAGCGGCGTGCCCGTGCCGTGCGCTTCGAGATAACTCACGGCGAGCGGATCGATGCCGCCGTCCGCGAGCGCGGCGCGAATCACGGCTTGCTGCGCTTGGCCATTCGGAACCGTTAGTCCGCTGCTCTTGCCGTCATGATTGATCGCGGTGCCGCGAATCAATGCGAGAATGTTATCGCCGTCGCGCTGCGCGTCGGACAAGCGCTTGAGCACGATCATGCCGCAACCTTCGCCGCGGCCATAGCCGTCGCCCGCGGCGTCAAAAGTTTTGCAGCGGCCGTCCGGCGAGATCGCGCGCATGCGCGAAAAATAAATGCTCGGCTCGGGAATCAAAATAAGATTCACGCCGCCGGCGAGCGCAAGTTGCGCTTTGCCCGCGCGCAAACTTTCACAAGCGGCATGCACTGCAACGAGCGAAGAAGAACACGCCGTGTCAATCGCGAAGTTGGGGCCGTGCAATCCCAGCACGTAGGAAATGCGCCCGGCCGCAACGCATGCCGCGCCGCCTGTGCCGCTGTAAGGATTGATGTCCGCGATGCTCGTGTTCTGTCGTAAATAATGCGCGAAGTCATTCGTGCTGAATCCGACGAACACGCCGGCGGAAGTGCCGTTGAGTTTATCCGGCGCATAACCCGCGTGTTCGAGCGCTTCCCATGAAACTTCGAGCAGCATACGCTGCTGCGGATCGAGACTCGCGGCTTCGCGCGGCGCCATGCCAAAAAATTGCGGATCGAACTTGTCGACGTCATCCACGAACGAGCCGGCGCGCGTGTACATTTTGCCGGGCGCGTCAGGATCGGGATCGTAATACTCGTCGATATTCCAACGCGAGGCCGGAACTTCCGAGACCGCATCAATCCCGTTTTGCAGCAGCCGCCAAAACTCTTCGAGATTGCGCACACCGCCGGGCAAACGGCAGCCCGCGCCGATGATGGCTATCGGCTCGCGCTTGGCTTGTTCGAGCGTATCGAGTTTGGTGCGGAGGTCTTTAACGGCAAACAATGCGCGCTTCAGCGCGTCGGTATTGGATTCTTTCACGGACGAACTCATGCTTCCCAACCTGAATTGTGGTTAAAATGGAGGCGCAAAGGATCGGAATGTGAATGCTTGCGGAGCAAAGAGGGCGAGGCCGGCTCGGGCCGCATCCTGCTGTTCAAAGGGCGTCGCGCGCGATCAAAAACGCAGTGAAAAACTGTGCATTGCGATTGACGGCGCTCGGAATATATCAACTATATATAGCCGCAGTGCTACGGGGCTGAGTAATTCAGGCGGGAGGAAAACTGTGGAGAGTAAATACGAAGAGAGATTGATTTTGGGAGGAAAGAAAACCGCGAAACGTTATCTCTGCTTGTTTGCGGTTCACTGCGTTTGCAAGTCGCAGCTAGCAGAACAGACGAACTATGACTGCAAGCGAAATAAAGGGCGTACTTCGCCCTCCTCGCCTGTCATTCAGCAGGAATCTTTTTGTGTGCTGGAGACATTGCCGAGCGCTTAAAAAGATTCCTTCTGAATGACAAATGAGGAGAAGCTGCACCAACTTAATATTGCAGCGCCCGGCAGAACTAATCTGCATCTAAAACACAACTCCATCACTCCATCACTCCAACACTCCAACACTCCAACACTCCAACACTCCAACGCTCCAACACTCCAACGCTCCAACACTCCAACCTCAATACCCCGCCTCCTCCAACTCCTGCAACAAGGAATCTTCCAACTCGCTTTCGGCAATCTGTTCGATCTCTTGCTGCAAGAGCGCAGCGCCATTTGGCGCGTTGGTCGAGGCGATATTTTTCGCTTCCGTGGTAACCAACTGCAAAACTTCCTCGGCGAGGTACTTGGTCAACGCGGCGATAGTCGGATATTCAAACGCGAGCGTCGAAGGCAGCGTGCGGCCCACGCTCGCGCGCAAGCAATTGCTCAACTCCACGGCCATGAGTGAATCCATGCCGAGGTCGGTCAAACCTTGATGCAACGCCGGCGCTTGCGCCGCTTCGAGTCCGAGCACTTTCACCACTTGCTCGCGCACGTGCGCGGTCAAAAGTTCGAGCCGCTCAGCGGGCAGCGCGCGCTCCAACACTTTGATCAAAGCGAATACCGGCGCCGCGATTGCCATGCTTCGCTCTTGCGGTTTGAGAGTCTTCGCCATCTCTTCATAAAACGCCGGATTCGCTCCGGCCTTGAACTGCTCAAAAAATTTCGGCCAGTGAATCGGCAGCACCGCGGCTTGCGCGCAGGAACGCGCGAGCAATTGTTCGAGCATGCGCATGCCGTTTTCCGGCGTGATCAAGCTCAAGCCTTGTTGCGCCAAACGCGAAGCGCCGCGTGCGCCCAACTCCGTCACCATGCCGCCCTCGGCCCACGCGCCCCAATTGATACTCAACGCAGCCAAACCTTGGGCGCGACGATAGTGCGCGAGGCCGTCCATGAATGCATTCGCCGCGGCGTAATTGCCCTGGCTCATCGCGCCAAACATGGAGGCAATCGAAGAGAACATCACAAAAAAATCCAGCGGCAGGTCGCGCGTCAAACGATGCAGATGCCACGCGCCCAAAACTTTCGACGCCAGCACGCGTTCGAAGCGCGACCAATCTTGCTGCATGAGCACGCCGTCATCGAGCACGCCCGCGGAGTGAATGATGCCGCGCAAGGGCGGAAGCGTTGCAGCGATTTCGTCGAGCGCGCGGCGCACCTCGTCTTCGTGTGAAATGTCGAGCGCGGCAACGACGATCTTCGCGCCCTTCTGCTCCATTTCGGCAATCGCGGCTTGCGCGTTTGCCGAAGGCGCTTTTCTTCCCACCAAAACCAAATGCCGCGCGCCTTTCTCCACCAGCCATTGCGCCACGTGTAACCCGAGCGCGCCGAGGCCGCCGGTGAGGAGGTAGGTGGCGGAGGGCAGAGGGCCGAGGGCGGAGAGCAATTGAGTCTGTTTGCCCTCGGCTCTTTGCCCTAAGCCCTCTGCCCTCTGCACGACCACGACCTTCCCGATATGCTTCGCTTGCGCCATGTAGCGATACGCTTGCACGGCGTTGTCGATTGCGAAAGTGGTGAAAGGCAACGGACGCAATTCGTTGCGCTCGAAGGCGTGCGTTAATTCCTCGAAGAGCGTGCGCAGCAACGCCGGCTGCTCATGAATCGTTTGGCCAAGATAGATGACGTGATAGTCCACCTCTGGTTTGAGCGCTTTAACTCGCGCTTCATTCCACACTTCGGTTTTACCGATTTCTAAAAAGCGGCCGCCTGGGCGCAAGAGCGATAGACTTTTTGGAATGAACTCGCCGGCGAGCGAGTTCAGCACAATGTCGATGCCCTCGCCGAT
>CAYNDW010000213.1:0-9352 GCA_964395375.1 uncultured Cytophagia bacterium | reverse complement strand
CATGCGATTTTAGGCCAACATCAAACCGCGATAACCGCCGCGCACGCGGATTTAATTCAACAAAAAACTTTGCAGCGTATTTGGCAGCACGATCACACCGTGTGGAAGCCAGAGCCGACCGAAATCATCAATCGTCTCGGTTGGCTGGACAGCCCGGAGGTGATGCAAGCCGCGCTTCCGGAGATCAATGCGCTCGTGGAAGAAGTGCGCGCCGTAGGCTATACGCATGCGCTGTTGCTCGGCATGGGCGGATCGAGTCTCGCGCCGGAAGTGTTTCGTTTTACCTTTGGCGTACAGCCCGGTTATCTCGATCTTGCCGTATTGGACAGCACGCATCCCGAGGCGGTTTTGCATCACGCCGCGCGCCTTGATTTCAACAAAACGCTGTTCATTGTCTCGACCAAATCCGGCGGCACGGTGGAGACCTTTTCTTTCTTTAAATATTTTTATAATGAAGTGATGAAAGCCGTGGGCAAAGAAAAGGCGGGCGAACATTTCATCGCGATCACCGATCCCGGCAGCGGGCTCGCGGACACGGCAACGGCGCACAAATTTCGCAAAACATTTTTGAATGATCCCAATATCGGCGGACGCTATTCCGCGCTCTCGTATTTCGGGCTTGTGCCTGCGGCGTTGCTCGGCATCGATATCAATCTGCTACTCGAACGTGCGCGCGCATGCGCCAACGATATGAGTAATGATAACTCCGGCATTTGGCTCGGCGCAATCATGGGCGAGCTTGCGCTGGCGGGCCGCGATAAAGTAACGCTCTTTGCTTCCTCGCCGCTCGCTTCGTTTGGCGCGTGGGCAGAACAACTCATTGCCGAAAGCACGGGCAAAGAGGGTCTCGGCATATTGCCGGTGGTGGAAGAAAAGCCCGGCGCGCCCGCGGCATATGCGCATGATCGCGTGTTTGTGCAACTGCGTTTGCGCGGCGACCGCGCATTCGATGAAGTAATAAAACTTTTGGCGCAAGCCGGACATCCCGTGGTGCAAATCGAGCTGCACGACGCGTACGATCTCGGCGCGGAAATTTTCCGCTGGGAAATGGCAACGATTATCGCGAGCCAAAGGCTGCGCATCAATCCGTTCGATCAACCCAACGTGGAGTCCGCAAAAGTGCTCGCGCGCAAGATGGTCGCGGAGTTTGAAGCAAAGGGCAAGCTGCCGGAATTAGCGCCGACGTTGATCGAAAGCGGCCTCACGGTTTACGCCGCTGCGGCGGCAAATTCACTCGCGGAGATTTTGAAAAAATTTCTCGCGCAGGCGCAAACCCGCGCGGGGCAACCGCGGAGTTATGTCGCGCTGCAAGCGTATAGCGCTGCCACGCCCGCCCTCGAAGAAGCTTTGCAGAAGTTCGCCGCGAAGCTGCGCGATGGCTATCAACTCGCAACCACGATCGGCTATGGCCCGCGCTTCTTGCATTCCACCGGCCAACTTCACAAAGGCGACGCAGGCAATGGTCTCTTCATACAATTCACAGCGAGCATTGTGGAAGATGCAGCCATTCCGAACGAAGCAGGAGCAGAAGCGTCGTCGATGTCATTCGGCACGTTGGTGACGGCGCAAGCCTTGGGCGATCGCCAAGCGTTGTTGGACAATCAACGCAAAGCGCTGCGCATCGATTTGGGGAAAGACGTGGTGGGAGGATTAAAGCAATTGCGTGAGGTGCTTTGATTGCGAAGCAAAGCGTGTGTGTGAACAATTAAAGGCGAGGAGCCGCATTGCCAATTATTATCGAACCCTCCATTCTCTCCGCTGACCTTACGCGCCTCGGCGAACAAGTGCGCGAGGCCGACGCTGCCGGCGCGCAAGCGCTTCAAATCGACGTCATGGATGGCCGCTTTGTGCCGAACATCACGTTTGGGCAAGGCACGGTCGCTGCGCTGCGCGCCAGCACCAACATGTTTCTCGACGTGCACCTCATGATTGTGGAGCCGGAAAAATATCTCGCGGAGTTTGCCGCGGCGGGCGCGAATCGTTTAATTGTGCATCAAGAAGCGTGTCCGCATTTGCATCGCACGCTGCAAACCATTCGAAGCTTGAATGTTGAAACGGGCGTCGCGCTCAACCCGAGCACGCCGCTGTGTATGTTGGAAGAAGTGTGGGACTTGCTCGACGTGGTGCAGATCATGACCGTGAATCCCGGTTTCGGCGGGCAGGCTTTTATTCACAGCCAGCTTGGCAAGATTGAAACTCTGCAGCAAATCATTTCCGGACGCGGCATGAATACGCGCATCGCCGTGGATGGCGGGATTGATGTGACGACCGCGCCGCTCGTCGTCGCAGCCGGCGCAACGATTTTAGTGGCAGGGTCGAGTGTGTTTAATAAAAAAGCGGCGGTGGCGGCTTGCTTCAAAGCGTTGCAAGAGAGTGCGCGAAAGTAGCCTGGGGATTGGAGTGGTGGAGAATTGGATTGTTGGAGAACTGCTCCCACAGCAATCATGAATCCAACACTTCAGGGTCTTTTTACTAGCCATGTGCTCTTTCAGCTAACGCCGCGGGTTGGTGGGGATCATAAGCGCGATGAACGTGCCGAGTTTTCATTTGACTTTCTAGGAGGCATCGGTTATATTCGCCGACGTTTTTTCAGCAAGCGCGTCGCAGCAACCTTCTTTTTGAGCCTCACTCCTCTCCCTTTTCAAGGATGAATTTCGCGGTGGTCACTCCGGAACACAGAGGTTTCGTGTGCCTCAAGTAGCATCGGCAATAGATGCGCGTTTGCCCAAATTCGAGAGTCGTATCCCAGCAATCCTTGCGACGAATGAATCGGAGTCGACATGAACGTCGAAGAAATCAAACAGTTGGTTAAAATTGTTGCAGAGAGTGATATTGCGGATCTCGAAGTGACACAATGGGGCCGCAAAGTCAAGATCACGAAATATGCGGCCAATGCGCCGGCAAACTCCAATCACATGAGCGCTCCTTTTTATATGCGGGAGCCGATCTACCATCATACCCTCCCGGGGCCTCCTCCGCCCTCCGCGCCGCCCCTCGCGGTGCCTCCCAGCGCCTCCCTTACGCTTGCAGCGCAAGACACAGCGCCACCGGCCGCGGAAAAATTGAATACGGTCGATATCAAATCGCCGATGGTTGGCACCTTTTATCGCGCGCCCGCGCCCGACGCCGAGCCGTATGCGAATGAAGGCAGCGTCATTCAAAAAGGGCAAGCGCTCTGCCTCATCGAAGCCATGAAGTTGATGAATGAAATCGAAGCCGATTTCTCGTGCAAGATCGTCGAAATTCTCGTGCAAAACGCGCAGCCGGTCGAATACAATCAACCTTTATTTCGAGTCGTCAAAATTTGAAAAAGGTCCTTATCGCCAATCGCGGAGAGATCGCACTTCGCGTCATTCGGGCTTGCAAAGAGCTTGGGATCAAAACCGTGGCCGTGTATTCGGAAGCGGATCAACATTCGCTGCACGTGCGCTTTGCCGACGAAGTGGTATGCATCGGGCCTGGGCCGAGCCGCGAAAGTTATCTCAATATGCCGCGCATCATCAGCGCCGCGGAAGTGACCAATGCCGACGCGATTCATCCGGGCTACGGTTTTCTTTCGGAGAATGCGCGCTTCGCGGAAGTCTGCGCCTCGTGCGGCATCAAGTTCATCGGCCCGACTGCGGAAATGATCACGGCTATGGGCGACAAATCGTTCGCCAAAGACACCATGCGCAAAGCCGGCGTGGCGACGATTCCCGGCAGCGAGGGCCTCTTGGCGGACGTGAATGTCGCGCTGGAATGCGCGGAAGCCATCGGCTATCCGGTCATCATTAAAGCCACGGCCGGCGGCGGCGGGCGCGGCATGCGCATCGTGCGCGAACGCGACGAACTGGCGAACGCTTTTAATCAAGCACAGACCGAGGCCGGAGCGGCGTTCAGCAATCCCGCGGTCTATATGGAAAAATATTTCGAATATCCGCGCCACATCGAAGTGCAGTTGCTCGGCGATACGCATGGCAACGTGATGGCGCTCGGCGAACGCGAATGCTCGGTGCAGCGCAAGCATCAAAAGCTCATCGAAGAATCGCCCTCGCCCGCGATCACCGAAGAATTGCGCCGCCAAATGTGTGAGGCCGCGGTGCGTGGCGCGAAGAGCGTGAATTACGTGAATGCCGGCACCATTGAGTTCTTGTTTCAAGACGGCAAGTTTTATTTCATGGAAATGAACACGCGCATTCAAGTCGAGCATCCGGTCACGGAGTCCGTGCTCGGCATGGATTTGGTGAAAGAGCAAATTCGCATCGCACGCGGCGAGAAGATCGAAAACCTCAACCCGAATTTCAAATTGCGCGGCCATGCCATCGAATGCCGCATCAACGCCGAAGATCCGGCGCGCGAGTTTCGGCCCTCGCCCGGCAGGATCAATACGTGGCATGTGCCCGGCGGCATCGGCATCCGCGTGGATACGCATGCTTACGCGGGTTACACGATTCCGCCGTTTTATGATTCGTTGATTGCCAAGCTCATCGCCCATGGAAAAAATCGCGCCGAAGCCATCGAACGTATGGAGCGCGCGCTCGATGAGTTCATCGTCGAAGGCATTCACACCACGGTGCCGTTCCATAAAAAAGTCATGGCCGATCCGGATTTTCAATCCGGCAATTTTGATGTGCGGTATGTGGAAAATTTTTTCAAACGGATGGCCTCGACGCCGAGCAGTCTCGTGCCGGCGTGAGGTTCTTTGGATTGTTGGATTGATGGATTGATGGATTGATGGATTGATGGATTGATGGATTGATGGAGTTGGGGAGTCTGGTGAAAGCGATAATGACTTGAGAAATTCGAGCAAAGAGTTTTACGTTTTTTAGATTCGTTACCCGCCCCTAGTGCATGTCATTCAGAAGGAAATTTTTAAAGCGCCGGCGATGTTCTCCAGAACTGAAAAAGATTCCATCTGAATGACAGGCGAAGAGGAGGCGGACGTCACATTACCGAACGTGATCGTCACGATTGATCAGATCTTCAAGGAGCCTCGCATGAACGTTCCAACCGGTTTGTCATACACCCCCGAGCACGAATGGGTAAAAATGGACGGCGACGTTGCCACCATCGGCATTACGGATTACGCGCAAGGCCAATTGGGCGACATCGTGTTCGTAGATTTGCCGAAAGCCGGCGACGCGGTGGCGCAAATGCAAATCTTCGGCACCATTGAAGCCGTAAAGACCGTCTCGGATTTGTTCGCGCCGGTGAATGGCGCCGTGGTCGAAGTCAACGCCAAGCTCGCCGACAATCCCGATTTGATCAATCAAGATTGCTATGGCGAGGGCTGGATGATCAAAGTGAAACTCTCCGGCGCGGCGAGCGGCTTGCTTTCGCCGAAAGAGTATCAACAGAAAATTGCAGAATAATTTCTGCGGCGTCTCGTGCTTGTGATCAGCGCGAACCGGAGAAGCACTGCGCGCACTTCGAACGACTCTACGTGATTACCTTCTCCCTAAAGGAATTTTGAACTAGGCGAACTGCCGCGCATTGCGGCGGTTCGCTTTTATTTTGATCGCATCCCATAAGGAATCGACTCATGCCCGTCACGCTCTCGCGCACCGACACCTTTGTTGAACGGCACATTGGCCCAGATTCGCACGACCTTGCCGCGCTATTGCAAGCCGTCGAAGCGCCCTCGCTCGAAGTTTTTATCGCTTCGGTCGTTCCGGCTTCGCTGCGCACTTCAAGGCCTTTGCAATTGCCCGCGCCGTTGACCGAATCTGAATTACTGGTGGAACTGCGCGCGATTGCGGCGCAGAATAAAGTCCAGCGCTCTTTTATCGGCATGGGCTATTACGACACGATCACGCCGCCGGTGATTCTGCGCAACATCCTCGAGAATCCGGGTTGGTACACGCAATACACGCCCTATCAAGCCGAGATCGCGCAAGGCCGCCTTGAAGCTTTGCTCAATTTTCAAACGATGGTGATCGATCTCACCGGCATGGAGATCGCGAATGCTTCGTTGCTGGATGAAGGCACGGCCGCCGCGGAAGCGATGGCGATGTTTCATGGGCAAAGAAAGAACGCGGAGAGCCACGTGTTCTTCGTTTCGGATACGTGCCATCCGCAAACGCTCGCCGTGTTGCAAACGCGCGCGAAGCCGCTCGGCATTACCATTCACCCCGGCGATCATCACACAGTGCAATTCTCGAAAAACTTTTTTGGCGCACTCGTGCAATATCCCGCGACCGACGGCGTGATTCACGACTATCGCGAATTTTGCGAACGCGCGCATGCCGCCGGCGCACACGTTGTCGTCGCCACGGATTTGATGAGTCTCGTTTTGCTCACGCCGCCGGGCGAGTTCGGCGCGGATGCCGCAGTTGGCAGCTCGCAGCGTTTCGGCGTGCCCATGGGATACGGCGGTCCGCACGCGGCATTCTTCGCGACGCGCGAGGCGTTCAAACGGTTTCTGCCGGGCCGCATCATTGGCGTGTCGATCGACGCGCACGGCCATCGCGCGCTGCGTATGTCGCTGCAAACACGCGAGCAGCACATTCGCCGCGAGAAAGCCACTTCGAACATTTGCACCGCGCAAGTGTTGCTCGCGGTGATCGCGGGTGCGTACGCGGTTTATCACGGTCCGCAAGGCATAAAGAAAATTGCCGAGCGCATTCACCATCTTACCAAAGTGCTCGCTGCCGGATTGCAGCGCCTCGGTTGTCGCGTCGTGCATGCGGATTATTTCGACACGCTGCGCGTCGCGTCCAACTCGCGTCCGGTGCATGACATTCTCGCCGTGGCGGAGCAAAAGCAAATCAACCTGCGGCGTTTCGAGGATGGCACGTTCGGCCTCGCGCTCGATGAAACTTGTGGCGCGCAAGAGTTGCAAGACTTGCTCGAAGTGTTCGCCGCTTCTTCTTTTAATTTCAAAATAGAAGATTTGGCCGCGGAAGCGCAAGCTGGTTATGCCGGTGCGCTGCGACGCAGCTCGAATTATTTGCAGCACCCGGTTTTCAATACCCATCACTCCGAAACGGAAATGCTGCGCTACTTGCGCGCGTTGGAGAGCAAAGACCTTTCGCTCACCACGAGTATGATTCCGCTGGGCTCGTGTACGATGAAGTTGAATGCAACTACGGAGATGCTTCCCATCACATGGCCGGAGTTTGCGAAGCTGCATCCCTTCGCGCCGGCCGAGCAAGCGCAGGGCTATCAAAAAATCTTTCAGCAGCTCGAAGCATGGCTCGCGGAGATCACCGGCTTCGCCGCAGTGTCATTGCAACCCAATGCCGGCGCGCAAGGCGAGTATGCCGGACTGCTCGTCATTCATGAATATCACGAACGCCGCGGAGAGAGCCATCGCAAAGTGTGTTTGATTCCCTCTTCCGCGCACGGCACCAACCCCGCGAGCGCAGTGATGGCGGGCATGGAAGTCGTGGTGGTGCGTTGCGATGACAACGGCAACATCGAGGTGGCGGATTTGAAAGCGAAGGCGGAGCAACATCGCGAACGGCTTTCGTGTTTGATGGTGACCTATCCTTCCACACACGGGGTGTTCGAAGAGTCGATTAAAGAGATTTGCGCGATCGTACATGCGAACGGCGGGCAAGTTTATATGGACGGCGCGAACATGAACGCGCAAGTCGGGCTGTGCCGTCCGGCAGAGTTGGGCGCGGATGTTTGTCATATCAATTTGCACAAAACGTTTTGCATTCCGCACGGCGGCGGCGGCCCGGGCATGGGCCCGATTGCGGTGGTCACGCATCTCGCGCCGCATTTGCCCACGCATCCGATCATTGCCACCGGCGGCAATGAAGGAGTCGGCGCAGTGTCCGCGGCGCCCTGGGGCAGCGCGGATATTTTGCTCATCTCATGGGCGTACATTGCGATGATGGGCGGCGAGGGCTTGACGCATGCAACGAAGCTTGCGATTCTCAATGCGAATTACATGGCGAAGAAGTTGGAGAAGTATTATCCCGTGCTCTACAAAGGCGTGAATGGGCGCGTCGCGCACGAGTTCATTCTCGACATGCGGCAATTCAAAACGAGCGCGGGCATTGAAGTGGAAGATCTCGCGAAGCGTTTGATGGATTACGGCTTTCACGCGCCGACGGTTTCGTTTCCGGTCGCGGGCACGATGATGATTGAGCCAACGGAGAGCGAGTCGAAAGCGGAGTTGGATCGTTTCTGCGAGGCGTTGATTGCGATCAAAGGCGAGATTGAGGCAATTGAAAAAGGCCAGGCTGATAAACAAAACAACGTGCTGAAAAATTCGCCGCACACGGCGAGCGCCGTGGTCGCGGACAAATGGGAGCACCCCTACTCGCGTGAGCAAGCCGCGTTTCCTAAGCCGTGGGTGCGCAGCCGAAAATTTTGGCCCTCGGTCGGACGCATCAACAACGCGCACGGCGACCGTAATTTGATCTGCGCGTGCCCGCCGGTGGAGGCGTATCAAAATTGAAGCGGTAATTTTATCAAGGCGTGATAAAATTTTTAAATAATAGATCTAATCGCCGCTTTGCAGCGTATAAGTTTCGTTGCATGTCATGATCGCGGCTTTTTGCTTCCGCAGCACCAAGTTTTGCCGGTACACTTTTTCGATTCCAAACACCTCGCCAGCTCAACGGCCTTGTTGCTTTGTTCACTGAGAATACGGCGCCACATTTCTCCGAAAAAGCGCTTGACTCTCAGAACTCGGATTTTTACTTTGGCCGCGTTCAAAAAAGCTATTTCAATCTCATTGTTGGAGTTCGCCTATCAATCGTTCGCTATCGGGTGTGCGGTAATTGCCATAGAAATTTTTTAGATAGATCTATTCATTCATACCGCATGCTAACGTGGCGTGGTTCGGTGTAGGCTGACTTGCAGAGACCGAAACGTTGGAACTCTTCGAAGTTTTTCGAAGAGGTTCCAAAGGGCTGCGTTCACAGCACCCACGTTTTCGGTTTTTTTTGTTTATGGACAAACCAGCAAACTTTAACCTTGGAGGTTCCAACAATGAAAAAGCTTTTCTTCCTTCTCAGTCTGAGCGTCGTGTTCACGCACGTCTCCAGCGCCTTGGCTCAAGGCCCCGGCAGCGCCGCAGCGCTGTTCCTGCTCATTTCTCCCGGCGCGCGTTCGGCCGGCATGGGTGAATCCTTCGTCTCGGTTGCCGATGATGCGAACGCGACGTACTGGAATCCTGCGGGCTTGGCGTTTCAAGATCGCATGTCCATCTCGCTGTTGCACGCGAACTGGCTCCCGCAGTTGGCGAACGATCTCTACTTTGATTATGGGAGCGTTGTCAAACCGATCAGCGGCATCGGCACCGCTGGGAGGTCAGCAACGACTTCCGCGGAGTTCTCGAGGAGCACGGGCTTCGGTTCTCCGGGCAGTCGCCCGACGGCCAACTGGTCGAAATCATCGAGCTGCCCGAGCATCC
>CAYNDW010000212.1:4069-9353 GCA_964395375.1 uncultured Cytophagia bacterium | reverse complement strand
CCTTGTCAACCGCGGCTCAAACCACCGGGCCCAAAACGGACTTGACGAGGTCTGACTTTTGAGTCTGATGCTGATATTTGTCATTCGGTTTTCTGCGGATTTATTGTACGTGTCTGCCAGTGGAAGTTTGTTTGAAGTCAAAGAAAAAGGGCGAGAACTATGAACGAAGAAAAAGACATTGTCGAATTATTCGATCGCAAGCTGGCTCGCGCATATATGGAAAAGGCCCTGCGCGAGGGTCGCACCGAAGGCGATGGTTTTGGTGATTATCTGGAAACGCTTGGAATTCGTCGTTTGGAAGCCACGGATGCTGTGCTGGAAAAATTTCATAAGGAGAACGACGAGTCCAACGCGCGCATTATGGCTAATCTTGAAGAAATACGCCGTATCGCGCGTGCCGCCCAACGCAAATACGCGCATCTTTAACCGTGCCCGGCAAACTCTACCTCGTGCCGACGCCCATCGGCAACTTGCAGGACATCACGCTGCGCGCGCTTGACACGCTGCGCAACGTGAATTTGATCGCCGCGGAAGACACGCGCCGCGCTTCGATCTTGCTGCGGCATTTTGAGATCGCAAAACCGACGATCAGCTATCACGATTTCAACGAACGCGAAACCGCGCCTAAGTTAGTCGCAAAAATTATGGCCGGGGAGAACGTAGCGTTGATTACGGATGCGGGTTCGCCGGGAATCTCTGATCCCGCGTTTTATCTCGTGCGAGAGGCGATTGGACACAATATTATTGTCGAAGCATTGCCCGGTCCAACTGCGTTGATTCCGGCTCTCGTGCTCTCGGGGTTGCCCTGCCATCGTTTCGTCTTTGAAGGATTTCCGCCGGCGAAAAAAGGCCGCCAAACTTTTTTTCAGGCGCTCGCGACCGAAGCCCGCACGATCGTGCTCTATGAAGCTCCGCATCGCATCGTGGCAACGCTGGAAGCCGTTTTGAAGTTTTGGGGCGATCGCCGGCTTGCGCTTGCGCGCGAGTTGACCAAGATTCACGAAGAAGTTTGGCGCGGACGCGTTTCGGAGTTGCTAGAAAATTTAACGCAACGCACCCTGAAAGGAGAATGCGTGCTGGTGATCGAGGGATCGCCGACCCAGAAAGTTTCGCATCGTCAGGAGCGGGACAACGGGAACGAAGAGGCGACGCAAGCGGAATAAACGCTAAACATTCCCGCAGCTACAGGAAAAATGGTAACCTGAAAATTGTGAGTGAGCAAGCAATTGGCGCTTAAAATCGATCTTCTGCCGGAAGGCATCAAGAACTGGTATTTGAACTTGATCACGCCGGTGGTGAATTTTTTCATCTCGCATTCGCTGAATCCGAACTGGTTCACGACCGTCGGGTTTATCTTGAGTGTGATTACGGCCGTCGTCTTCGCGTTCGGCAAATTGCCGCTCGCGGGCGGTTTGATTCTATTGGCGGGCACGTTTGACATTGTCGATGGCCGCGTCGCGCGCGCCACCAATCGCGTCACCAAATTCGGCGCGCTGTATGATTCGGCGCTGGATCGGTATGCGGAAGTTTTTGTGTTCTTCGGGGTCGCGTATCACTTTGTCGATCTCGGCTATCTTTGGCGCTCGGTCGCGGTGTGCATCGCGCTCGGCGGGTCGATGATGGTGAGCTATATTCGCGCGCGCGCGGAGGGCTTGGATCTCGAATGCAAAGTCGGCATCATGCAACGCCCGGAGCGCATCCTGTTGCTCGGCCTCGGTTCAATTGCGACATTGTTTTACGAATACGCGTTAGATGTCGCCATTTGGATTATCGCCGTGCTCGCGAACTTTACCGCCATCCAACGGCTCCATCATGTATGGGCTTTGGAGAACGGACGGAAGAGCGCATCTTTGAATGCAGCGCAAAAGTAGAAAATAAAATTCACTACACTTTTAGGTTCAGGAAAGAGAGGAGAAGCAACTTGTCCAACCCCGTCAACATCAAAGCCCCGAAAGGGAAGCTCGGCATTCTCATCCCCGGTATGGGCGCGGTCACCACGACGTTCATCGCCGGCGTCGAATCGGTGCGGCGCGGCTTCACGCAGCCCATCGGCTCGCTCACGCAAATGGGCGCGATTCGTCTCGGCAAACGCACCGAAAAGCGTAATCCCTTGATCAAAGATTTTGTGCCGCTCGCTAACATGGATGATTTAGTTTTCGGCGGCTGGGATCTGTTCGAAGATGATTGCTATGCCGCGGCGAAAAAAGCCGGCGTGCTCGAAACCGCGCATCTCGATCAAGTCAAAGACGCGCTGCAAGCCGTGAAGCCGTGGAAAGCGGTTTTCGATCAACACTACGTCAAAAAGCTTTCCGGCACGCATGTGAAGAACGGCAAGACCAAATGGGATCTTGCCCAAATGGTGCGCGACGATATCAATGAATTCAAAGTCAAGAACAACCTCGACCGTTTGGTGATGATCTGGTGCGGCAGCACGGAAATTTTTCTGCAGCCCGAAGCCGTGCATCAAACCGTCGAATCGTTTGAAAAGGGCCTGCGGGAAAATCATCCCGGCATCGCGCCCAGTATGATCTACGCCTATGCCGCTTTGAAAGAAGGCATCCCCTTCGCGAACGGCGCGCCGAATTTGACCGTCGATATTCCCGCGATGCTGGAATTGGCGAAGCAAACGCAAGCGCCGCTTGCCGGCAAAGATTATAAAACCGGCCAAACGTGGCTGAAAACCGTGATCGCGCCCGGACTCAAAGCGCGCATGCTCGGACTGGCGGGCTGGTTCTCCACCAACATCCTCGGCAATCGCGACGGCGAAGTGCTCGATGATCCCGAGTCCTTCAAAACCAAAGAAGAAAGCAAGCTCTCGGTGCTCGAATACATCCTGCAACCGGAGCTTTATCCCGCGCTCTATAAAGGCTTCCATCACAAAGTGCGCATCAATTACTATCCGCCGCGCGGCGATAATAAAGAGGGCTGGGATAACATCGATATCTTCGGCTGGATGGGTTATCCCATGCAGATCAAGATCGACTTCCTTTGCCGCGACAGTATTTTGGCCGCGCCCATCGTGTTGGACGTCGTGCTGCTGCTCGATCTCGCCAAGCGCAGCGAAATGAAGGGCATTCAAGAGTGGCTGTCATTCTATTTCAAAAGCCCGATGTGCGCGCCCGGCTTGTATCCGGAGCATGATCTCTTCATTCAATTGATGAAAATGAAAAACACTCTGCGCCACCTCAAAGGCGAAGAGTTGATCACGCATCTTGGGCTCGAATATTACGATTGATCTTTCTTGGTCTTGGTCTATCCTTGCCCCGTTATCGGGGCAAGGATAACGTTTTCTTCCGTGCCGAAACCTTCTCAATAGGCGAGATGCAGCTACAACCTAGTCGTCCATCCGGCGAGAGCCAAGCTACTCCGCTCAAAAATTTATTGCAGACCTCCCTGCCCGCAGTGGTGGATCTTTCCTCACAAACCATCATGTGGACGATTGAAGCCATCCTCATTGGACGCATTAGCGCCGCGGCGTTTGGCGGGGTGGGCATGGCGATTCAAGTCATTCTCGTGACCATGACCGTGCTGCTCACGTTCGTAGTCGGCGCCTCGCTCATCATCAATCGCAGCTTGGGTGCGAACGAGCAGGAGGAAGCAAATCATATTTTCGCGCAAGTCGTTTTGCTCGGCTTGGCTTTTTCGTTCTTCTTCGGATTGTTGTGGTACTTCGGCGCGACGCAAATTTTCAAGCTCATCAAAGAAGGCGGCGCGGACGATGCCGAGCGGGCCGGCGTGGTTTATCTTAAAACGCTCGCGCTCTTTGCTCCGCTCTTTGTCACCAACTTCATCGCGCTCGGCGTGATTCGCGGCGTGGGCGACACGAAGTACTCGATGATGGTCAATGTCGGCCTCAATTTGTTGAATCTCCTTTTGGCGCCCAACCTCATCTTCGGCCATTTCTTCTTTCCGCGTTTGGGCGTGCAAGGCGCCGCGCTGGCCGCGGGAATCGCGCATAGCTGCGGCTTTGTCGCTACCTTGCTCTTGCTGCGCCGCGGTAAAACGACTTTGCAGCTTTCGTTTCGTGAATTTGCGAAACCCAATTGGACCACGATCAAGCGTCTGTTCAAAACCGGATTGCCGACCACGGTTGAACAATTGGTCTGGGCTTTCGGTCAATTAGTCGTGACCAGTTATGTCGCTTTGCTCGGCGTAACGCTGCTCGCGGCGCATCAAGTCTTTATGCGCATTCAAGCCATTCTCTCGATGTTGTACATGGGCTTCGGCATGGGCGCGATGACGCTCATGGGCAAGAACCTCGGCGCGGACAAACACTCGCTCGCGCAACGCACCGCGGAAACTTCGAGCACGGTGATGTATGCGATGGTGATGATCATTTTGGTGATGCTCTTTGTGTTTTCGGAATCGATCATGCGCGTTTTCACCACCGATGCGCAAGTGATCGCAATCGGTAAATTTGCCCTTTATGCCTTTGCCGTGACCCAAGTTCCGAAAGCGCTCAATAACGTGCTCTCGGGAAATTTGCGCGGCGCCGGTGATTTGAAATGGCTCATGTGGTCCGTCGTCGCCGGAGTCTTTATTTTGGAAATCGGTTTAAATTCCGCCATTGCCTTTGGCGTGCATTGGCAAAAATTGTCGTGGGCCTTGATCGGCATTTGGGCCGTGCAAACGTTGGATGAGACCATTCGCCTATCGGCGAACTACTGGCGCTTCCGCGGCGGCAAATGGAAATTTTTGGAGCTTTGAACTCAACTTCTCCTCATTTGTCATTCAGCCGGAATCCTTTTGCGCACTGGAAAGAATTCTCTGCGCAAAGATTCTCTCCAGCGAGTAAAAAGATTTCTGCTGAATGACAACTCGAAGTGGAGTCTGCGGACTTAACGGCTCATTTCGTGACGGGTTTTTCAGTGACCAGCAACGGCCTCTTCCTCTCCTTCGAAGGCATCGACTTCTCCGGCAAATCCGAGCAATGCCGCCGTTTGCTCACGCGATTGCATGAAGCCGGATACACCTCCGCCGAACTGCTGCGCGAACCCGGCGGCGTCGAGATCGCCGAGGCCATTCGGCAAATCGTTTTGGATGCCCGGCATGCGGGCCTCAACGAGCGCACGGAGATTTTGCTTTATTCCGCTGCGCGCGCGCAAATCACCAGCGAGCGTATCTTGCCCGCTCTGGCCGAGGGTAAAATCATTATCGCCGATCGCTTCGTCGATTCCACCACCGCGTTTCAAGGCTATGGCCGGCAGATTGATCTCGAGTTTGTGCGCGCCGTAAATCGCTTCGCCACGCGCGGAATTTTACCGCAACTCACGCTCTTGTTGGA
>CAYNDW010000212.1:0-4059 GCA_964395375.1 uncultured Cytophagia bacterium | reverse complement strand
AGGCCCGACAGCGCCGCGCCGGCATCGCGAAAGATCGTTTGGAAAATGAAGGCCGCGAATTTCACGAACGCGTGCGGCAGGCTTATTTGACGATGGCGCAAGCCGAACCGCAACGCTTCGTCGTCTTAAATGGCGCACAAGCTTTTGCCGCGCTCGCGGAACAAATTTTAGTCACCGTGCGTCAACGCTGTGGCTTGAAGGTATGAGCCTCACTTCGAGTTTTGTCGTTCAAAAGAGAACCGGATCATGGAAACAGTAATGGTCTCGCCGCAGTTTCAGGTCGTCATTCCTCCGAGGGTTCGTGAGTCGCTTGGAATTCAAGCCGGACAAGAAATGCAAATGATCCAGTATCAAGGCCGGATCGAGCTTATCCCTGTGAAAGCGATGCGAGCGATGCGCGGCTTTCTCAAGGGCATTGATACGTCCATTGAACGTGAGCGAGAGTAATCGTTCTTCGAATTCAATTTGGTTTGTAACGCCGCACCTCCTCGTTTGTCATTCAGAAGGAACCTTTTTGAGCGCTGGAAAGAAATCTAGTCTGTACCAAGTGCTAAAAAGGATTCCTTCTGAATGACACGTCCGAGGCGGCGGCTTCGTTCTGGGAACCTCCAATGCAGGAGATTAACATGTCGATGAAAAAGAAAACCACCGCCATGATTGTGTTTGCTGCCGCGGCGCTCACCGTCGTGGGCTGGGCTTTCAATTGGGGCGTGAGCGTCAGCGCCGATTACGTGCACGAGATTCGCAAGAACATCGAAGTCTTCGGACTCGTGTATCAGGAAATTTCGAAGAAATACGTGCAACCGGTCGATCCGGATAAATTCATGAAGGCCGGCATCAACGGCATGCTCAACACCCTCGATCCCTACACGACATTGATTGAGCAGGAAGCCAATTCGCATCTGCAAATCATCACCACGGGCAAATACGGTGGCCTCGGCATGCGCATCGGCGCGCGCGACGGTTGGCCGACGGTGGTCGATCAACCGTTCGAAGACGACCCGGCGGGCAAAGCCGGCATTCGCGAGGGCGACCGCATCGTCGAGATCAACGGCGAGAACACGAAGAGCATCTCGATCAACGACGTCGCGAATCGTTTGCGCGGCGAGATCGGCACGCCAGTCACGATCAAGATCGGCCGCGAAGGCGAGCCGGAGCCGTTGGAGTTTCGTCTCATTCGCGCCGAGATTACGGTGCTCGATGTTTCATACTCCGGCCTCATCAACAAAGAAGGCGTGGGTTATATCAAGCTCGCGGGCTTTTCCAAGAACGCGGGTTATGAGATTCAACAAGCCATTGCCGAGTTGAAGAAGCAAGGCGCGAAGAGTTTGATTCTTGATCTGCGCAACAATCCCGGCGGCTTGCTCGACGCCGCGGTCGCGGTCTCGGAAAATTTTGTGAAGAACGGCGATCTCGTGGTTTCCACGAAGGGCCGTATGGAAGGCAGCGCGAAAGAGTATCGCTCCGATAAGGAGCCGGTGTGGAGTGACGCGCCGCTCGTCGTGTTGGTGAATCAAGCCAGCGCCTCGGCTTCGGAAATCGTTGCGGGCGCGATTCAAGATTTGGATCGCGGCGTCATCGTCGGCGCGCCGACGTTCGGCAAAGGCTTGGTGCAAACCGTGGTGCCGATCACGCGCGACGCCGCGCTCAAAATTACCACGGCGAAGTATTACATTCCGAGCGGCCGCTTGATTCAAAAATCCGAGCAGCTTGCGCATAATCGCGAACAGTCCGTCATTGCAGCGGAAGAGGACGAAACCGAAGTTGATGCAGAAGTCGATAAACAAACCGCGGCCGAAGCCAATTTGAGCGAAGACAGCACGAAAACCTACCGCACCAAAAACGGCCGCGAGATGCACGGCGGCGGCGGCATCAAACCCGACGTGCGCGTCGCTAGCCCGCTCCTTTCCCATTATGAAGGGCAGTTGATTCGCAAATCCATGATGTTCCACTTTGCATTGACCTATGCGAACCAGCACCGCGACCTGCCGCGCGATTTCAAAGTCGATGAAACGATCCTCGGCGAGTTTCGCAAGTTTATTGCAGAGAAAAATTTTAACTACACTTCCGAAAGCGAAGCAGTGCTCGCGCAGTTAAAGAAAGTCGCGGACGAAGAAGGCTATCTCACCACGCTTGCCACGGAAATCGCGAGCTTGGAGAAAGCGCTGGCGAGCGGCAAGACTGACGATTTCACGCGCAGCCGCGCGTTCATCGTGCGCGAATTGAAAAAAGAAATCGCCGCCAAAGTTTTTGGCACTCGCGCCCGCGTCGAATCCGGCTTGGAAGATGATCCGGTATTGCAAGAAGCCGTGAAAGTGCTGCGCGATCAAACGCGCTATGCGACGACGCTGGGTTTGAATAAGAAAGGCTGACGCGCCTCGTGAGTGTCATTCAGCAGGAATCTTTTTAAGCACTGGGATTGTCGCCAGGTTTGAAAAGAATCCCTTCTGAATGACACTCCCAGATTTTTGTCATTCATGAAGGAGCAGCAGATATGAGCGAGCTTCCGACTCCGTACACCAAGGTTGACCGTAGCGCCTTTTCCGTGTCAACCAGTTTTGATAATTCCGACGAAAAGGAGTACTGGCTCTCGCGTACTCCACAAGAGCGTCTGCAACACATGGAACTGTTGCGCCGGATCAATTATGGATCTCGAACTACCGAACGACTTCAAAGAGTTCTTGAGATTGCTGAACGCTAAGAGCGTTGAGTATCTTCTCATCGGCGGATATGCAGTCGGTTATCACGGCTATCCTCGCGCGACCAATGATATTGATTTCTGGGTCGCTATTCACCCCGATAATGCTCAGCGCATGGTGGAAGTTTTGGGCGAATTCGGCTATGCCGTGCCGGAATTGCAAAAGGAACTTTTCTTGAAGACCCCAAGCATTGTGCGCATGGGCCTTCCGCCTATGCGGATTGAAGTCACCACCAGCATTTCCGGCGTTTCCTTTGATGAATGTTATGCCGAACGCATCAACGACACGATTGATGGCGTTGAGGCAAATATCATCAACTTAGAGCGCTTGAAGCAGAATAAGAAAGCAAGTGCGCGCTTCAAGGATTTGAATGATCTGGAAAATCTGCCGTGACTTTTCTCGTTCCCAAACGGAGTTTAGCAACAAGATTTTTTTTGCATCAAGAATCAAGCTTCGAGTATCCAACATCCCAATACCCCCGTAACCCAATAACCCAATCCCCATATACACAGGAGAACGAAAACGATGGCAGTAGTGAAAGCCAAGAAAGCTGTTTCTAAGAAAACTCTTTCAAACAAAAAACTCGCGGCGCGCGCGAACGGCCGCGCCAAAGCTAAATACGTTTACACGTACGGCGGCGGCACCGCGGATGGCGCAGCGGGCATGAAAAATTTGCTCGGCGGCAAGGGCGCGAATCTAGGTGAGATGGCGCGCCTCGGCTTGCCGGTGCCCGCGGGCTTTACGATTACGACGGAAGTGTGTACCGCATATTATGAAAATCATCGCAAGTATCCGTCGGAGCTCGCGGCACAAGTAGATCGGGCTTTGCGTCAGATTGAGAGCATCATGGGCGCGGCATTTGGCGACAAACAAAATCCGCTGCTCTTGTCTGTGCGCTCCGGCGCGCGCGTGTCGATGCCCGGCATGATGGACACGGTGCTCAATCTCGGCTTGAATGATCAAACCGTGCAAGGCTTGATCGCGAAAACCGGCAACGCGCGTTTTGCGTATGATTGCTATCGCCGCTTTGTGCAAATGTACGGCGACGTGGTGCTCGGCCTCAAGCCGGTGCATAAAGATGAGATCGATCCCTTCGAAGAAATTTTGGAGAAGAAGAAACACGCCGCGGGCGTGGAGTTCGACAACGAGCTTTCCGCGGAGCAATTGCAAGAACTCGTTGCGGAGTTCAAGGCCGCGATCAAAGAGCGCACCGGCCACAACTTTCCCGAAGATCCGATGAAGCAGCTTTGGGGCGCGGTCGGCTCCGTGTTCGGCTCGTGGATGAACGAGCGCGCGATTGCGTATCGCAAGCTCTACGACATTCCCGAAAGTTGGGGTACCGCGGTCAACGTGCAGGCCA
>CAYNDW010000211.1:8537-9382 GCA_964395375.1 uncultured Cytophagia bacterium | reverse complement strand
GGCGGAATCTCGACCACAAAGAACGATGCGTCCATAATCTTGGAAGTCACCGGAGTCACGTGCGCGATGATATTCACCGAATCAGTTTTAGAACGAAAGTGTGTACAAATTTGCTGCAAACTCAAAGTCGCGAGTGCGCGCGAAGCGCGTGGCGGATGCGGGCGCAAAACTCCGACTTCAGCATACGCGGGCAAACTATCTGATGAAGATTTGGTGAGCCGCACCACCGCTTGCGTTGCCTCGAACAACGTGGCAAACTCCGCTTCGCCGCGCAGGCTGTCGGTGATTGCCACCGGCGCGAAACTCCAATTCGAATCGGGCAGGCGCAGGGAAAAGCCGAGGGCTTCGTTATAATAAGCCAGTGGATCGGTACGAGCGGGCGCGGACAAACTGCCGGTCGCGCCGCGCTGCGAGGCGAGTCGAGAAAGGAAAAACATCAACACCACGGCTAGCGCCAACTCTGCGAGAAGGATAAAGTGTTTGCGTCTGGTGCGTTTGGGGTCAATCGGTTTGTTGGTGAGCACGAGGGCCTCACGGTTTTAAAGATGCGCGCAACGCTTCTAAAGCCGCCCAATCAAAATTCGGCGTGGCGCCGCGTTGCGTGCAGAGGTAGCCCGCGAGAAGATTCGCGAACTCTGCGATTTCGCGCAACGAGGCTTTGTGCAAAAGCTGGTAAATCATGCCCGCGGTAAAACCATCGCCTGCGCCCGTCGTGTCGACAATAGGCACGGACAATGCGGGCAAGCGGCAACTCGCATGATCATTGAACAACTCGCAACCGCCTTCGCCATACGTGATCGCCACCAGCTTGAGGTGATATTGCTTCATCAAGTAATCCACAAAAC